>CAZYJB010000843.1:0-2623 GCA_964647675.1 uncultured Verrucomicrobiota bacterium
AGGCGGAGTTCCTGAGTCCGCATGGAATCCGCGGCATCTCCAAGGCTTACCAGGATCAGCCGTTCTCGCTGAGTCTCGACGGCGCGTTGCTGACCGAGCGTTATGCGCCCGCCGAGTCGACCGACGGCACTTTCGGCGGGAATTCGAACTGGCGCGGCCCGGTGTGGTTGCCGGTGAACTTCCTGCTGATCGAAAAGCTCCGCGTGTACCACCGTTTCTTCGGCGACGACTTCAAGGTCGAGTACCCGACGCGCTCAGGCGTCACGCGGTCACTCGGCGAGATCGCCGACGATCTTGGCCGGCGGTTGATCGCGATTTTCGAAAAGGACTCGAACGGCAACCGCCCGTTGTACGGCGGCAATGCCACCTTCCAGCGCAACCCCAAGTGGGCGAACCTGGTGAACTTCTACGAGTACTTTCACGGTGACAACGGAGCCGGCATTGGCGCCTCGCATCAGACCGGCTGGACCGGGTTGGTCGCGGAACTGATGCAGCAATCAAGCGAGGAGACCCACTCATGAGTTACGCAGCGAGGAAGCTGAATCCCGAAACGGTCCGCATCGGCATCACACCGACCTCCTGGTGGAACGACGACTTTCTGGACATCGATGCAGGCATCACCTTCGGGCAATGCGTCAGCGAGATGGCGCTGGCGGGATACCAGGGGTGCAGCGTCGGACACAAATTCCCGACCGGCATCGACGAGCTGAAGCGGGAACTCGGCCTGCGCGGACTGCGTGTCTCCGAGCCGTGGTCGAGCACCTTTTTCACCGAGAAGGCGATGCACGACAAGACCGTCGCCGACTTTCGGAGCTCGCTCGAGTTCATCAAGGCGATGGGAGGGACCGACATCGTGGTCGCCGAGCTCGGGGCCTCGGTCCACCAACGTCCGGTGGCCCTCTTCGCCAACCGTCCGATCTTCGACGACGCCAAGTGGAAGGCGCTCTCCTCGGGTCTCAACCTGCTTGGGCGCATCGCGCGGGAGGCGGGCATGCGCCTCTGTTATCACCATCACATGGGCACGGGTGTCCAGACGCGCGAACAGGTGGATCGGCTGATGGCTTCGACCGATCCCGAGTTGGTGTATCTGCTGCTGGATACCGGGCACATCTATTTTTCCGGTGACGACCCGCTGGCCCTGGCTGCGGCCTACGCGCCCCGGATCAAACATGTTCACCTCAAGAACATCCGGCGTCCGATCATGGAGAAGGCGATCCGGGAGAACCTGTCCTTCAAGGAGGCGATCCTGGCCGGGATCTTCACTGTTCCCGGCGACCCGGAGGGCTGTGTCGATTTCGGTCCGATCTTCCAGGTCCTTGCCGACGCCGACTACGGCGGATGGATGATGGTCGAAGCCGAGCAGGATCCGAACAAGGCCACGCCTTTGGTCTATGCACGCATGGCGCGCGCGTATCTGCGCGAGGCGACCGGCGTGTGAGACGGGGGCCGGGCTCCGAGCAATCCTCAGGCGGTGCCGGCTGCATCCCGATGCAGGCCGAGGGCAAGGAATGGGATCACCACCCCTTTCGGTCGGGTTCTGCGGGCCGAATGCCCAGGTACGCGTGGAGATCAATCCACGGCCCGACTTGATCCCCCTTGGGACGATTCGCCGCCCCCGAGGGTGTCGCGGTTATCACGGCGGAACGCCGAGACCCCGCGCGGGCGCGGGATGAGCGGCGGCGGCGTCCTGAAACCGCACGCGGTAGAAGCCGAGGTCTCCTTCCAGAGGGAATCGAACGATCGTGCCTGGCGCATTGCTGCCGGTTTGGTGGCGCAGACTCCAGGCTGTGGCATCAACCAGGAGGCGCCGCCATTCGACGACCACCGGGCGATCGACTTCCGTGAGTTGAAAGGTCCCATCGCTCGGATCGAAACGCAGTGGTGGGGGCGTCATCGGAGTCGCGGTGTAGGTAAACGTCACGGTGACTCCGAGGGTGACATGCTGGAAATGGAGGTCGGGAGACGCCCCCGCAGACTGAAAGGTGGGGACGAGATCGGCGAGTTCCCACGTGACGCCGCGGGACCCACTGCCGCTCCAGCGGAGCAGGGTAGCCTCGTCGGAGGAGGTGTGGCTCGCACCTGGTCCGGTGGCGGCGAACCAGCTCGTCGCCGAGGCGTGCGCCGGGACGCTAAAGCTCGTCGAGCCGGTCAGCGAATTGATCAGTGGTTCGAACTCGATCCGAAGCGTGGCGCGCACCTGGACGGAGACGAGGTCCGACTGGTCGCTGCTATTGATGCCCGACGCCTCCAGTTCGACCCGCGAACTGGGCTCGATAGTGATCGTCACGCTTTCCAGAGTTCCGCGGGTCGGGTCGAACTTCGGGAATTCGAAGGACCCAGCCGTTGCCGGGCCGGTGCGGGTTTCGGTGCGGGTCTCGCTGACCGTCGCGGCCGCGGCTTCAGCGGCTGTCGAGAAGGCGAGGCCCGCAACGATCCGCGCCACGAGGACTCGTTTCCGGAACGTCGATGAGGAGGGAGCCGTCCTGGGTGTGTGCATGATGATCTCGACACTGCAGGAGCCAGGCCAAGGCCACGCCCACGGCAATTACGGCGGATAACGCAGGTATTCCGCGCGAGAACCCGCGGGGGAGTTCCGCCGGGAGTCACTGCCGGGGTCGGAGGG
>CAZYJB010000844.1:0-2621 GCA_964647675.1 uncultured Verrucomicrobiota bacterium
GCCGTCACGGGGCGCGTGCACTACGGAACGCCCGTCGAAGGCGTGCGCGACCGCAAGGAACTGACGCGCATCCTGCACGAGGGTGTGTGCCGTCTGATGCGGGACGCGCGTTCCCCCATCCCGTAGCCGACGCCGTGCAGGCGGCGCTAGCTTGCTCCGGCGACCGCGTTCGCCGAGGCAGGTCAGCGCGGGTTGCTCACCCGCGCCTCCGGCGAACGCCTTCGCCGACCTCAGTCGGTCATCGAAATCCTCTCACCTGAAAGCGCGTTGCCTGCCTCGATCCCAACCGCGCCAGAGCGACGCGCAATAACCGGTGCACCTCCCGGGCCGGAGGCAGTGTCCATTCGTCCGCTGCGAGCACGATCCGGTTCTCAAACTCGTTCAATGCCACGACGTGCACCGACGAGAAACGCTCCGCGACGGTCCCCACCGCGCGAGCCCACGCGACGCCACGGGGCCGCAGAAGATTGAACACCGCCAGACCGCCACGTCGCAGGTGGCGCGGAACGAGCCTCGGTAAGGTCTCCCACGTGATCACGGGCTTGACCACATCCCCGTCCCTCGGAATCGAAAGATCATCGAAGATCACATCGAACCGCCGTTGTCCCGCGAGCCATTCCGCGGCCTCCGCGTCCGCCCACTTCCACGGCGCCAGCCACCCGCATCCGTGCGAGACGAGCAATCGCTGCCCGGTCGAATCGAGGTCCACGGCATGAATCGTCGCGGATTCGCCGAGCGCGCGCAGTGCAGCGACCGTGCCGCCGCCGCCAAATCCCAGCAGCGCCATGTCACGGGCGCCCGGATGCAACCGACTCGCCGCAGCCAGCACGTCGAAGACGCTGTGGGTCGGACCAGGCGCAGCCAGCACCTCGCTCAGCACCGTTCCATGCTGACTCAGTCGCCAGCCGCGCTTGGTGGTCCGCAAACGCACGATGCTCGCACCTGCTTCCGTGAGCGGGTGAACGTCCATCCGCGGCGTGGGACGGGCCGGATTCATCGCGGGAGAGCGTGGGCTCGGTAGAAGGCGCCCGCGATGCCGGAATTCTCAGGCGCGCAGGGGAAGATCCGGGTGGACCCCGGAGGAGAGTTTCCCTTCGAATCGCAGCGCCCCATGAGCGTCACCCTCCCACTTTCGCGTCGCGCGTTCGCCGGTTCCCTGGCCGCTGGCCTCGGCCTCCTCCCGTCCGCCTGCCGGACCCCGAGGTCACCGACCGACACGGTTCGGATCGATGCGGCGCGCACGCTGCTTTTCGTCACCGACGGACGCAGCGCCATGATCCGGTCCGACGGCGCAGGCTACCATGAGTTCCAGTTTGACGTGCCTGATCAAGTGACCTGGCAGCCGGCGGGCGTCTTTCCCGACGGGCGCCGCCTGCTTTTTCTCAGCATGGAAGCGCGGCGCGACGGGCCCGGGCGCCCGTTCGACGAGTACTACACGCAGACGCCGACGCATCTGTGGAGCTATGATCCCGCGCGTCGCGAGTTGATCGAACTGACCACGCGCGATCGCCTGGCGGTGTTTTACACGCCGCAGCTCATTCTCTCCAACGAGCGCCTCCTGGTGCAGGTCGTGAAGGGCCGCGAGGGCTCGATCTACAGTATGAACCTCGACGGCTCCGACGCGCGCCCGTTTACCCGCGCGAACGAGGGCCTGCCCTACGGCATGGACCTGAGTCCGGACGGACGTCGCGTGGCGTTTCACCTGGCGAGTCCGGAAGGTTATCAGATCTGGACGTGCGACCTTTCGGGCGGGGACCGGCGTCGTCTGGCAGGCCAGGGCGGACACCTCTATTTCGGTCCGGTCTGGTCGCGCGACGGCGAATGGATCGCCTATCTCGACTGCGAGGACGGCGCGGATCCCGGCCATGACTGGGCCGATGTGTGGATCTGCCGTGGGGACGGACGTGAAGCGCGACGATTGACCCAGGGGCAATCGCTGTGGTTCGCGGCGACTTACGGCGGTCCGGCGCGGCGCGGCGGCGGCTCGAACATGGTGGCGTGGACGCCCGGCGGCGAACTGCTCGTGGCGCGGCGCGATCCGGGCACGCGTGTGCCATGGGAGTACCAGGCGGGACGTCCGGACACCGATCATTTCAATCGCGAGTACAAACCGGAG
This sequence comes from uncultured Verrucomicrobiota bacterium, assembly GCA_964647675.1. Classification (GTDB taxonomy): domain Bacteria; phylum Verrucomicrobiota; class Verrucomicrobiia; order Limisphaerales; family CAIMTB01; genus CAIMTB01. Next base: position 2,117 of record CAZYJB010000844.1, read on the forward strand.
TCAGCGCGCGGCGGTGTGCGCCTGGCGCGCCTCGATCCCCGCACCGGCGCGATGCGCGACCTCACGCCGGGCGGGGAAGGGGTCTGGGAATGCCGCGCTTCGGCCTCGGCGGATGGCCGGGAAATGGCCTTCTGCCGCGCGATGACGGGCGGGATGCTGGAGCTTTGGGTGATGAACACCGACGGGGCAATGGCGCGCCGGCTCAGTGCTGGACGCGAGGGGAAGGGGGCAGATCACCCGCGGTGGATGGTTCGTTCGTAGCCGCGAGCGTCAGCTCGCGCCGGATTGCGTGGCGATTGGGGCCGCCGGAGCGGTCGAGCGTCGCCTGGACGGCGACGTCGACGACGCACGTAGGCGCGGGCGTATAGCCCGCGCTCGAACTGCCTCGGCGAAGCGCATCGCCGGGACACCCCGGGCTGGCGGGCGAGGCCGCGCCTCGCATACGCTCGCCGCAGCCCCATGCCGCCACGTCGATCCGCCTCGTTAGCGCTCCGCACCCTCCGGG
>CAZYJB010000845.1:0-2621 GCA_964647675.1 uncultured Verrucomicrobiota bacterium
ATCTCTCCGTGCAGCGGACACCCAACGGTTCCTTCGAGATCACTTGGCTGGAATCCGCGGAGGGGTTTCTGCTCGAATCGAGCCCGGCAGTCTGGCCGAAGACCGACTGGTCGCCGGTCGTGCCCCAGCCGACGGATCACCGCCTGATCATCGATCCATCGGACACCGTGCGGTACTACCGCCTGCACAAGCGCTGAGCCGGAGATGCGGCGAAGGAGAGATTGACCTCCTGCGACGGGAAGGCGCGAAGAATGTTCAGGTTTCTGCCGTTGTCCGCTTCGTGTCCTTCGTGAGCGTCGTGGTAAGAAAAGGAACATCACGGGCCCCGTGTACGGTCCCGGCGACCGTACGAGTTGGGAGTTCACCACGAAGGTCACGAAGAACACGAAGGAAGATGGGGAGATTTCGAGGCTCGCGCGGCGAGATCCTTGGATCGTCTCCACGGGTCACATCCACGCTGGTTCCCACCATGGTTCCCTTCGCGGGATCAGGCCTTCACCACGTCGTCCAGGCTCCACGGCTTGCGATACACGCGCGTGAGCCACGAAGGATCGCCGGTACCGCCGACGAACGCTTCTTTCTTCGGATCCCACAGGATGCGCTGGCCCGACCAGTAGGCGTGGTTGACGAGATGGCACACCGACACCGTGCGCGCGCCGACCTCGACGTCGCAGATGGGGCGCTTGCGCGTGCTCATGCACTGCAGCCAGTCGCCGAGATGATCGTTGCTGTCGTAGAGTTGGATTTTCTGACCTTCCAGCGGCGTCTCGACCAACGACTCGGGGGTTGACTCGAACTTGCCGCGGTTGACGTGGATGCGGCCGGTGGTGCCGATGAAGGTGACCCCGTTGCCGGACTTGTGGATGACCACCGTGCCGTCGGCGTAGAGGCAGCGGACGCCTTCCTGAGCGTCGGGCTTGTCCGCCGGCAGCACTTCCACCGGACCGCTCTCGTCCATCCCGAGCCCCCACTGGGCGATGTCGTAATGATGCGCGCCCCAATCGGTGATCATGCCGCCGCCGTACTCGCGGTAGGCGCGCCAGTTGGGGAAATGCGTGTGCACGCCGCGCGGGCTCAGGACCGAATTGTATTCGCGCCAGGGAGCGGGTCCGAGCCAGAGGTTCCAGTCGAGGCCCTCCTCGGAAGGTTCGGCGGGAAGGTCGCACCACTTTCCTGGGCCGCCGACGGCGACATGGACTTCCTGCAGTTTGCCGATGGCGCCATTGCGCACGAGCTGGCAGGCACGGCGGAACTCGCGCGAGCTGCGCTGCATGCTGCCGACCTGGAAGACGCGGCGATGGCGGCGCACCGCCTTCACCAGCGCGCGTGCCTCGTGGATGGTCTGGGTGAGCGGCTTTTCGCAATAGATGTCCTTGCCGGCCTTGGCGGCGAGGATGCCGATGGCGGCATGCCAGTGATCGGGTGTCGCAATGACCACGCCATCGAGGTCAGGCCGGGCCAGCAGGTCGCGGAAGTCGGTGTAAGCCTGGCAAACGGCGGGTGACGTTGAGCCACCGTTCTTGGCGTAGTGCTCGTCGACGATGCGCTTGGCGTTGAGGCGGCGTTTCTGGTCCACATCACAGACCGCGAGCACGACGACATTCTCGCGCTTGATGAAGTTGCCCATCAGGTAGCGGCCCTGGGTGCCATTGCCGATGAATCCGAGGCGGAACTTCGCGCTCGGCGGCGTTGCGGCACCCCAGACGCGCGAGGGCAGGATCAGGGGCGCAGCGAGGGCGGCGCCGGAGTGTTTGAGGAACGTGCGACGATGGATGAGGGTCTTCATGGGCGTTCGCAGGGAATCGGTGCGCGGAATCCTGCCGCACGCCCGGGACGGCGACAATGCCGGACGTTGACAAGCCCGCGGGGCCGTCGAGGGTTTCGCGCGTCCCATGAGAATCCCGCGCTGGCTGGCCATGACTTCCCTCCTGCTGAACTCCCTGTCGGCCGCCCACCTCGTGAACGGCGCGTCGGTGGAGGTCGTCGGTACCGCGCGCGTGGACATCACGCCGGATTACCCGGTGCGTCTGACCGGGTACGCGGCGCGCACGAATCTCTCGACCGGCCGCGAGCAGACGCTGTGGGCGAAGGCGCTGGCCTTCGGCAGCGACGCGGCCGGTCCGTGCGTGCTGGTCACGGTGGATAACTGCGGCGTGCCGGCGCACGTGGTCGAAGAGGTTGCCGGCCGGTTGGCGCTGCGCGCGCGGCTGAAGCGTGGGAACTTCTCGGTCGCCTCGTCCCACACCCACTCGGGTCCCATGGTGCGCGGGTTCGCTGAGAACATTTTTGTGCGCGACCTCACACGCGAGGAGGCGGCCGCCAGTGACCGGTACACGTTGGAACTGATGGACCACCTCGAGAACGTGGCGCTCGCGGCGCTGCGCAACCGGCGTCCCGGCACGTTGGCCTGCGCCGAGGGCCGGGTCGGCTTCGGCGCCAACCGGCGCACCGCGGGTGGGCCGGTCGACCCGGCGCTTCCCGTGCTGGTCGCGCGCGACGCGGATGGCCGGGTAACGGCCCTGGTCGCAAATTACGCGTGCCACTGCACGACGCTTGGACACCAGGTCAACCGCAGCCATGGCGATTGGGCCGGCTTCGCGCAGGAGTTCATCGAGGCCATA
>CAZYJB010000846.1:0-2614 GCA_964647675.1 uncultured Verrucomicrobiota bacterium
GATATCTCGGCTGAACCCGGGATACTTCACCGTCTTGAGGGCGGCCAGAATCTGTTCCTGCGAAATCATGTCCGCGAAGTATGGCGCGCCGACCCCGCAAGGAAAGGGCGCATGCGCCGCGCGCTGGCAGCCCATTAAGGTGCTGCCCCGGCCTCGCGGAAGTTGCCGCCTCGGACTGCGTCGATGCGCAGGGAAGGAATTCGGACGAGAGCCTGCCGGCGTCGGGATCTAACCCAGAATTGCCCCGATACCCGACGCTTTTGCGGGTGTGGTTCCCGAGCAGGCTCCCATCCAAAGTGTCTATCGGTGTCAGGTTATCCCGCTTGAGCGGGATTATGGTTCCCAACACGGCCGAGGGGGATCCTCGCTTTTCGGTTCCGCGCGCCGCCCCTCCCCCTCCCCCTCACTTCCCGCCTACCGGCGCAGCCCTTCGAGGAACTTCTTGTCCGACTCCGCCAGGCTCGCGGCGAGTTGGTCTGACTCGGCCTGCCCCGCCCACCAGCGCACGATCTCCGGCTGAAACGGCGGTTGTCCGCGACGCTCGTTCCACCAGCGTCCCCATGCCTGCCAGTCGCTGCCATGGTTCACGCCGGTCAGGCGGACGAGTGTGATCTGCGCCCACCAGCGCGTGTTTACGTTGCCGTGGTACACGAGGTGAATGAGTTCCGGAATGGACGCTTGGTCACCGAGCAATCCCAGCGCGCGAATCGACATCCAACGATCTCGGTTGTCCTTGTCGCGTCGTTCGAGTCCGATGCGACGCAAGTCCGGCAGGGCATTGGTGGAACGGAGCGCGGCGAGGGTGTTGATTGCCTGGTAGTACTCGCGATTGACGGGTCCCTTCAGGGCGTCCAGCAGGCGCTGCTCAAGGGTGCGACGCTCCTCCGCGGCCCATCCGTCGAAGCGGCGTGCGTCGAAGAACCCGCGGAACTGGCGGTCGGTCCATTCCAACACCGCGCGTTGATCGGCATTCAGGAGCGCCAAGGCATGGGTACCGGGGCCCTGCTCCGCCGTCCGGTCAGGAGGCGGCGCCGAAGGAGTTCTCGACGTGGCCGCCGTGCGGAAGGTGAGCAGGTAGGGAAGCGCTGGAATCCGATCGGCGTCCTTGAAGTTGGTGAACTTCTGGCTGTTGAGCCAGATCGCGTAGAAACGGCCGGGCTCGAGCTTCACGGGCAGGACGCAGGTGCGTCCGTCTTCGAGGTACCGCGGAGTGCCGGCAGCGGCCGGAGAATTCTCCTCACGCCAGGTCGCCCACGACCAACTGCCCGGCAGCATCGTGCGGCTGAAGGTGACGGAGATCTCGGCGAGCGCGGGATCGACATTCTCCGTACCCGCCACCGGGATGGTGCGCACCACCACTGGCGGCGCGACGGAGGAGGCCACGGGTCCCTCGGCCGTCGCCGCAGACACAGCCGCGCTGGCCACCATCAGGACAGCAGCGAGCACCGCAAAGGCGTTCCCTCGCGGAACCACTCGACCGAGCGGCGCCGTGACGGGGAACAACCGGGAGAAGCAACGTGTTTTCATAAAGCTCGTACCAATCGTTGGGCATCGTCGACCGGATCAGTCGGCGCGCGTGTGAAACGTCAGCAGATACGACACCGCAGGACGCCCGGCCTGATCCGTGAAACTGGATTCCCCTTCCGGATCGATCGCGAGCGTGTAGGTGCGGCCCGGTTCCAGCCGGACCGGCAGGACGAAGGTCCGACCATCAGGTTCCAGGCGCAGCGGTCCGGTGACCACCGGGAACGTGTCCGTGCGCCAGACCACCCATGCGCCGCGACCGCGCTGCATGGGCTTCGAAAAGGTGACGCGTATTTCCCGTGTTCGCGGATCGACACCGGTCTCGCCAGCGATCGGACTGGTGGCGATCACCACGGGCGGCACCGATGCCTCCGTCAGAGGAATCGAGAGTGCAATGGTCGCCGCCGGTTTCGGCGTGTTCGCACCTGGATCGACGGACCTCCCCTCCTCACGGGCCCGTTCCTCGGCCGCACGCGCATCCTCCAGTGCACGTCGCTGCTGAGCCTCGATCAGAACCGCGCGACGGGCGTGGTGACCGCGGGAGGCCCCCATCCATTCGAACAGCGTCAGCATTCCAGTCAGTGGGATGAGCACCAGCGCCGCCGCGATGGCGAAGCGCCGGCCCAAACCGACGTTCGCCCTCCGCGGACGCGCATGCTCCTCGCGGAAGACCGCCTGCGTTCGACGGCGTCCAAGAACGACCAGTCCCCACCAACCCACTGGGAATCCAAGCACACACCCGGGCGGCACCAGCATGGCCAGCGCACAGGCGGACAGTGCGGTCCGATAGGAACGAAACCGGGTCATCAGCCACCCCCCCAACCCGGTGATCAGACTCGCCGTGATCCAGGCGGCGCTCGCGACCGCGAGGCCGGACCGCATCCCGCCGGCATCGGCGTCCTGCAACCACTCCGCCAGCGGCACCCATCCGCCGTCGAGATCGACTCCCCGTCGATCCAATGCCACCACGACCGCCCCGGTCCCGAGCAGGATCGCGCACGCCGCGAGGTTGAACAGTGCGAGGACCATCAGCGCACGGCCGATCCACACCACTTCGCGCACCGGTGCGCGAAGTGGTGTGGATCGGCCG
>CAZYJB010000847.1:0-2610 GCA_964647675.1 uncultured Verrucomicrobiota bacterium
GCCGCGTGACCCGTTTCCGTCCCCGGCCGCCATCCCCGGGGCCCAACGCCGCCGCAAGCCAAGCAGGTGCGGTGCTTAAGGTCCATCCGCGAGCAGGTCCACGCCCGAAAGCAGCCTGCCGCTGGCGACATCCAGGATCCGCACCCCCAGCCCCTCCGGCGCGGGTGCCGCAAGCTTGGCAAAGAAATTCGGGAAGGTCTTCCGCACGCAGGCCGGATCGCGCAGCCGGATGCCCGGCACACGGAGCGCCACCACCGCGAAGCACATGGCCATCCGATGGTCGTGGTACGTCTCGATTTCCGCGCCGTGCAGCGCCACACCGGGCGAGACAATCAGGCTGTCGCCAATCTCCTCGACCCGGGCGCCGCAACGCGCCAGCTCAGTGCGCAGCGCCACCACGCGTTCGCACTCCTGCACCCGCAATCGGCCGAGATCCGTGAAGGTCACGGCGCGATCGGCAAACGGCGCCATGACGATGGCCGTCATGATGCTGTCCGCGAGATCGGTCGAACGCGACACCCGTTCCGGTAAAGGCAGGTACCGCGGAAAAGCGGCGTCGGCCTGCCATCCCGAACCTGGCCAATCTCGAACGGAAACCTCGCCCGGCCCGCCCGCCGCCCAGAAGTAACTTCCACTCGAGGCGTCGGGTTCCACCAGAAACTCCCCGCCGCCCCACGGGAACACGCGCACCATCTGTCGCGTCATCTCGACGTACGGGAGTTCCTCTTCGTTGTCTCCCGCAATCTCCACCTGCCACCCGCCCGGTCCGGCCGACAGCAGAAGGGCCGAGGCGAACTGTGAGCTTTCCCGCACGCTCACGGCGACCCGGCCCGGCCGCGGGCCACGTCCTTCGATCACGGCGGGGAGCCGGTTGCCGGCGGCCTCCACCGGATATCCGAGTCGGCGCAGGGCCTCGAACAGCTCCGCCTGGGGGCGCTCGTGCATGCGCGGAACGCCGTGGAGCCGGTAGAACCCGCTACCCAGGCAGACCAATGCGGCGAGAAAACGGGCCGCCGTACCTGCGTTGCCCACGAAAAGTTCGAGTGGAGCCTCGCGACTCCCACCCGGAGTCACCCGAACGCCGCGCCCCTCCACGGTCAGCGTACGATTCGCAGGCTCGAGCGGATCGATCTGCACGTCGACCGCATAGCCCAGGCGCTGCAGGCATGCCACCATCACCTGGGTGTCCTCGCTCCAAAGGGCGCCGCGAATCCGCGTGACGCCTTCGGACAAGGCCGCGAGCACGAGCGTCCGGTTGGTGATGCTTTTCGAACCGGGCACGGTGACGGCACCCCGCAACGGCACCCGCGGCGGCACGATCTCGATCAGCGAAGGCAACACGTGGATCCTGACGATGAAGCGTGCTCGCGCCCTCTACTCGGCCGCCGAGGCTCGCGCGGACACAGCCCAACCATCCCGGCGCGCCTTGGCACTTTCGAGGAACGCGTGGATGGCCTCGCCATTCCCCGCCTCGATCGCGAGACGCAACTCGCGCAACGCGTGATCGAATCCATCGAACGCCTCCAGAAGCGCACTCCGATTGGCCATGGCAATGTCACGCCACATTTCCGGCGAGCCCGAGGCCACCCGCGTCGTGTCGCGAAAACCGGTGGCACACAGCTCGCGTTGCTCGGCGGGATGCGCCGGCGCGAGGACGAAATGGGCGAGGGCCGCGGCAACCAGGTGGGGCAGGTGACTGGTCCGGCTGATAAGGGAGTCGTGGAGTCCCGGGTCGAGCGTGACCACCCGCGATCCCATCGCCTCCCACAACTGCATCACCTGCGCGCAGACGCGGGCGTCGGAGTGCATGGTGGGTGTCACCACGGTCACCGCGCCGTCGAACAGGTCCGCCCGCGCTGAACCAACCCCAGTCCGCTCCGAGCCAGCCAGCGGATGACTGCCCACAAATCCGCCGCCCGCCGCCTCAACGGGCTTCTCGAGCGCTTGCAAAACGCTGGCCTTCACCGATCCCACGTCGGTCACCACCGCCCCGCGCTTCAGCCGGCCGGGCAGGCCCTGGGCAAGGACCGACATCTGCGCGATCGGGGTGCAAAAGACCACGAGATCCGCACCCGACACGACATCCTCCAGACGCGTGCTGGCGCTGTCCAGGGCGCCGGCGGCCAAGGCCTCCGGAATCGCAGAGTCCCGTCGGACGTAGCCCGCCACTTCCCCGCACAGCCCGCGCTTGCGCAGAGCCAGGCCCAGGGATCCCCCGAGCAGCCCGACGCCAAGTATCGCCGTTTTCCGCCAGTGCACCCGCGGATTAACAGGGAACCGAGGTGTCGACGCAAGTGGGCGCACGCGGGAAGCGCCCCCTGCTCCGCCACATCCCGTTGTCCGCGAACGGCCCGCACCACCCGGGACGCTTATCGTCCCGACCGGCCGCGACGAAACCGTTCGGGAACGGCGTCGGGATCGACCTGCCGCAGAGCAAGCACCGCTGGCCGGTCGTCGGCGGTCTCGGCATTCTCGAGCAGCGTCAAGAGGTCGGGGACGAGCGCGCGCGCTTTCGGTCCAAGGCCCGCCACCACCTCCGCCGCACTCGTCCTGGTTGCCAGCGTCTCCTGCTGCAGCATTCCTCGCAGGGCACCCAGACCTTCCGCAACG
>CAZYJB010000848.1:0-2609 GCA_964647675.1 uncultured Verrucomicrobiota bacterium
GGTATCGCGCGCCGGTGTCGGTGCACGGCCTGGGGGATCCCGCGGTGCGCGACCGCCTGGAACCGGACGTCTATGCGAAGACGGTGGATGAGCTGGAAATGCTGGACGGCGCGGGTGCGGCATTCGATCACGCGGCCGTGCTGGCGGGGCAGTTGACGCCGGTCTTTTTCGGCAGCGCGGTGAACAACTTCGGCGTCCAGCTTCTGCTCGACGCCTTTCTCGACCTCGCGCCATCGCCGCGTCCGCGCCGCATCAAGGGTGTGGAGGTGGATCCGCAGCAGGGAGGGTTCTCGGGATTCATCTTCAAGATTCAGGCCAACATGGATCCGCGCCATCGGGACCGGCTGGCCTTCGTGCGCATCTGCAGCGGGAAGTTCGAGCGCGACATGACGGTCGTGCACACGCGCACCGGGAAGAAAGTGCGGCTATCGAGTTCGCACAAGCTGTTCGCGCGCGAGCGGGAGACGGTGGACGTCGCGTTTCCGGGCGACGTGGTGGGATTGGTCGGGCACGACGAATTCCGCATCGGCGACACGCTGGCCGAGGATCCAGCGCTGGTGTTCGAGGAGATCCCGCGCTTCACGCCGGAGTGCTTCGCCTATCTGCACAGCACGACGACCGCGCAGTTCAAACGGTTTCGCGAAGGCCTCGAGCAGCTGTTGCAGGAAGGTGTGGTGCAGGCGTACTTCCCACTCGATTCGCTGTCGCGCGTGCCCTTGCTGGGGGCGGTGGGGCCGCTGCAGTTCGAGGTGGTCCAGTTCCGGTTGCAATCCGAGTACGGTGCCGAGTCACGGCTGGAGCAGGGCGCGTGGTCGGTGGTGCGATGGGTGACGGGCGGGGCGCCTGATCCGGTGGGGCTCGAGGGCGTGCTGCCGACCGGCGCGCGGTTGGCGCGGGATGCCGCCGGGAACCTGGTGATCCTCTTCACCGACAACTGGGCGTGCGAGTTCTTCAGCTCGCGGCAGCCTGAATACGCGCTGTCGGCGACGCCGCCGAAGGACGCGGTGTCCGAGGACTGAACCCCCCGGGAAGCGCCCATGTATCGCGTCGCCCTCAAGATGCTCTTCGCGGATCGCGGCAAGTACGTGATGCTGCTGAGCGGATTGACCTTTGCGACGTTGCTGATGACGCAGCAGGCGGGCGTGTTCGCCGGCATCCTGGAATGGACCAAGGGCAACCTGAAGAACATGCGGGCGCCGCTGTGGGTGGTGGATCCGAAGGTCGAGCAGGTGAACGAGGTCAAGGCGCTGAGGGACACCGACGTCAGCCGCGTGCGCAGCGTACCGGGAGTTGGCTGGGCGGTGCCCATGTACTGGGGCATTCTGCAGGCGCGGCTGATGGATGGGACGTTCAAGCCCGTTCAACTGGTGGGACTCGACAACGCCACCATGGTCGGGCGCCCGGCGCGGATGATCGCCGGGCGAATCGAGGATCTGCGTTTGCCCAACGCCGTCATCATCGACGAGCTGGCCATCCAGCGCCTCAGCCGCGGGCGTCCGCGTCCGATCGGCGTGGGCGACCTGTTCGAGATCAACGATCGCGAGGCGCGCATCGTGGGGGTGTGCAAGACCGAGATGTCCTTCTTCGGCTATCCCTATCTCTTTGCCACCTACGACCAGGCGCTGCAGTTTGCGCCGCGCGTGCGCAAGATGCTGAGCTACATCCTTGTCTCGCCGGCGGAGGGGGTCTCCGTCGCGGCGCTGGCCGCGCGGATCGAGGCCGAGACCGGATTGCGTGCGTACTCCGAGGCGGAGTTCGGTGACTCGACCGTGCGCTGGTTCTTCCGCAACACCGGCATTCCGACCTCGTTTGGCATGACCATCCTGCTGGGCTTCATCGTCGGCGTGGCGGTGGCCGGGCAGACGTTCTACGCCTTCATCCTCGAGAACCTGCGGCACTTCGGTGCGCTCAAGGCGATGGGGGCGGGGGACGGCCTGCTGACCCGCATGGTCGTGCTTCAGGCGTTTGCCGTGGGCCTCATCGGATATGGCATCGGACTGGGCGTGACGGTGATGATCGGCTCGGTGTTCCTGGAGAAGGGCATGCCGCCGTTTTCACTGCCATGGTTCATCCCGGTGGCCACGCTGGTGGCCATCCTCATCATCTGCACCATCGCCGCGGCCTTCGGCATCCGGCGCATCCGGCAACTCGAACCCGCGATCGTCTTCCGTGGCTGACACCCCGACAGCGCAGGCGCCCGGCACGCTCGGCGCGGGAGGGGCGAACGGCGCCGACGCGCGCATGGCGGTCCGGGTCGAGGGCGTCAGCAAGGTCTTCGGACGGGGCGAGGCCGCGGTGCAGGCGCTGAAGGGCGTGGACTTCGAGGCGCGCCAGGGAGAATTGCTCATGATCGTGGGGCCGTCCGGATGCGGGAAGACCACCCTGCTGAGCGTGATCGCCGGCACGCTCGAGTTCGACACCGGCCGGGTGACCGTCTTCGATGCCGCGCTGCACGGCATGAGCCGGGCCCAGGTGACCGCGTTCCGCGGACGCCAGATCGGCTTCATCTTCCAGTCCTTCAATCTGGTGCCGACCCTGTCCGCGCTGGAGAACGTGAGCATCCCGCTGCTCATCAACGGCGCGCGCCGGGCCGAGGCCGAGGAACGCTC
>CAZYJB010000849.1:0-2602 GCA_964647675.1 uncultured Verrucomicrobiota bacterium
GTTCGAGAACGGCCACCCGTATGGCGAACAGAAGGTCGTGGACTTCCTGAAGAACGGCACCGAGATCAAGGGACGCCCGATCGATTGCGCCGAGGCGGCCGACGGTTCGCTGCTGATCGCCGACGACAGCGCGAACCTCGTCTACCGCCTGCGCTACGTGGGCGGCAAATAGTGCGTCGCGGTCCAACGCGGTGAACGCATGCATGGCGCCGGGGTGCCTCGAGGCCTCCCGGCGCCATTTCGGTTCGAATCACCGGTACAACGAGACGCCGAAGCGGAACAACCAGGTCCGCTCGTCGTAGGCAAGCAGGCTTTCGCCCCAGCCATTGAAGTACTGCGCGTGAAGGAGCAGGTCGACGTTTCCCAGCAGCCGCAGCGTGGGATACGTCACGTCGATCTGCATGCTGCCGCGGTCGAAGCCATCCCCGACCCGGAACAGGCCCGCCGCCTGCAATCCGCGCGCCCAGCCCGCCTTGAGCGTGAGATCCATGTTGCCGCGGTAATCCTTGATGGCTGGATTGCCCGAAAGATCGCCGGCGTAGATCCAGAACCGCGGCGAGGCGGCAACGAACAGGTTCGTCACTTCTCCCCACACGAAGGTGGGCCGCAGATAGAGGATGTTCAGTCCGCGCGAATCCGCCCCCTCCTTCCCGTTCGATTCATGCTGCACTCCCGCCTGCAGCCCAAGCTGCCGCCACCAGGTAACCGCACCGGGGAAGAGATCGTCCTCCCGCCACAGGAACTCCGGCTTGTAGCTGGTGTCGTAGAAGGGCGCCGACGGCGTGTTCAGGTCCCAGAGCGACGTCTGCGTGTACGCCACGTTCAGGCCCCGGGCCCATTCCCACCACCGGCCAAGCTCGGCGTCCGGATTCAGCACGCGATAACGAAAGCTGACCTGGAACTTCGCGTTGGGTTCCTCCGGTCCCCACACGAAATAGACCGGCTCATAACCGGCGAAGTGTCGGCGGAAGAAGCCCTGACCCGGCAGTTCGCGCGGGCCGATCGGGGACAAGTCCGGCATCGCACCGGTCGCTTCCCTGAATCCACTGCCTCCGGGTTCCTCATTCGCCAGGGAGGGCCGCCGGTCGTCGATGGAACCCGCCACCGATACGATGAACCGCACACCCTCCAGCATGGGGACCTCGATCGAGTGCGCCTCACCCGCTTCCCAGACCGAGGGCAGCACGGTCTCGAGGTCGGCCCGGGCAAAGCCTCCCGGGGCCAGCGAGATCTCCCCAAGGGCGCCCTCGCCCCCGCCCCCGCGCCTCGTCCACTCCCCTCGCGCGCGCGCCGCCGCGCCGGACGCCGAACCGGTCCCCGCGATCTCGCGCCAGGCGAGACGACTCGGAAGCCGGGCGACGATCGGTTGGGCGGAAGGGTTCAAGACGAAGAGCGTGGCCATCCAGACTCCACCCGGCGCGACCGGCACCGGGTCGGGACGCAACAGCAGGACCGGCTGCCCGGCACCGGAGACCGGATCTGAATCCTCGGCACCCTGGGCGCCCAGCGCGTTGAAAGCCGCCCAGGCCACGACGGACAACGCCATAAACCGCCGCCAACCGCGACTTCCCCGGACAGGAGCGAACCGGTCTCGGGGACCGATGGGAGGGGTCGAATGCAGACGGAAACGAAAGCGAAAAGGCGGCGCCCTGCGCAAGAAGAACCCTCGCTTGACGCCTCCCGGGGGGCGCACCTACGGTTTGCGCGGGCGGTGGCCGTAGCTCAGTTGGTTAGAGCTCCAGATTGTGGATCTGGTTGTCGCGGGTTCGAGTCCCGTCGGTCACCCCATCTCCCTTTGCTCCTCCGTTTCCGTCTCACGACCCGCCTTGGGTTGGATGCTGGAGCCTCCCGGGCAGGTGCACGCAAAGGTCGGGCGTTCGGGCTCTGATACCTTCAAGAACTGGGTTGGATCGGCGGGAGCGTTACCAGAAACACGGTCAGTTCGGATCCACTCGCTCCAAGAACGAGGTCGCCCCGATGCGCGAGGATGATCTCCCGGGCCAGGCTCAAGCCCAACCCCATCCCTTCCCTTCGCCGGCTCCGCGCGTCGCTGCCACGATGGAACCGCTCGAAGACCCGCGGCCGTTCCTCAGACGGGATCCCAGGCCCCGTATTGGAAACCCTCACGCAAATGCCCCTTCCAGTGGTCAGGAGTTCCAGTCCGACCCGGCCACGCGGTCGATTGTAGTGGATCGCATTCTCGAGGAGGTTGGAGATCGCCAGTTGCAGCAGCACGCGGTCCGCTGAAACGACCACGCCGGGAGGAATCGAGGACTCCCATTCGAGGTCGGCCTCCTCGGTCAGGATCCGGCAGTCTGCGGCGATGAGCTCCAATTCGTCGCTCAACGACACGGGCTCCAGACTCACCGGCAGTTGGCCGGAGTCCGCCTGGGCCAGGAGGAGGAGCCTGCGCGCGATCGAATTCAGGCGCTGGGTTTCGTCGAGAAGACTGGCATAGACCCGCTGATGCCTCGACCCGTCCTGGGCGAACTGCAGGGCCTGCTCCAGTTCCCCCTGCATGACCGAGAGGGGCGTCTTCAATTCGTGGGAGGCATCGGCGCTGAAGCGGGTCGCCTGGAGGAAGCTCGCCTGGAGGCGGTCC
>CAZYJB010000850.1:0-2600 GCA_964647675.1 uncultured Verrucomicrobiota bacterium
CCCCCCCTTTTCCAGCCGAAGACGGCAAACGAGATTTGTTCCAGTGACTGGAGTTTAGACGTGTGCTCTTCCGGATGGCGGGCGCGGTGCAGAACACGGCGCGTTTGGCGTCGCCGTCGGGTGTCGCCGCCCAGTGCGGCAGGTAGGCCAGCCAGACCAGCAGCGCGCCCAACATGCCGCCGAGGAATTGCGCCAAGAGGTACGTTGGGACGAGCGCCCACGAGAACTTCCCCAGCACCGCCACCGCGAGCGTCACCGCGGGATTGAGATGCGCGCCGCTGTACGCGTTCACGCAATACACTGCCAGCGCGACGGCCAGCGCCCAGCCGGTGGTGATGACGATCCAACCCGAGCCGTGACCCTTGCTGCGTTGCAGCACCACGTTTGCGACCACGCCGTCACCCAGCAACACAAGGATCATTGTCCCGACCAGCTCGCCCAGAAATGGAGTCATGACGCAGGTGTCCCGAAGGATTCCGAGGGGTTCGCGCCGGACGCTACGCGTCGCCGTGCGCTTGTCGATGCCGACGTTTGCCGGCAGCTCCTTCCGACTGCTCTGCCTGTATGAAGCGAGCCCCCAAGGCCGCTATCTCCCTCACCTCGGATCCCCTGCTTTCAGCGGTGTCTCACCCGCCTGGTTACGCGCCCGAATGTCGGCTCCGGCCTGAATCAGACGTCGCGCCAATCCGCTTAACCCTTTGCGGACCGCCCCATGCAACGGCGTGTCTCCCGAGCGATCAGCGACATCGACGGGAACGCCCTGGTCCAATAGCCACCCCGCCGTCTCGCTTCGACCACGAAGAATGGCGCAATGAAGCGGCGTTCTTCCCAGACGATCCGGTGCCGCCAACCGCGCGCGATCCACGGCCCCGAGTTCCTCCAACAAGGGAATCCACCCGAGCGCCGCCGCAATCCACACATCGGGACGGTCTCCGGCCGCAATCAGCAATTCTGCCACGGGCAAATCGCGGGAGTCGTCCCATGGGCGCCCGGCAGTCAGCAACGCCAATTGAAGTGGTGTCCACCCTGCACAATTGGTCTCGGTCGCGCTCAGCTTCGAACGCAGTAGCTCTGCCACGGCTTCATGACGGCTTTCGCAGACAGCGACGTGCAGCAGAGTGTTACCCAGATCATCCCGAACGGCGTGGGCATTGGCGTTCGTCAGGACCGCGTCGAACACGACTCGATTGTGAGCCGGCACGTAGAGCGGCAGTCCAGGATCGTCGGGATCACGCCGCCCCGATCCTCGATTGAAGGGATTGGCTCCATGGGCGAGCAATAAGCGCAGCCCTTCCCGGTCGCGAATGGTCCATATCCTATCGGCCATGGTGACGTGGGCGCGCCGGTCCCGCCTCATCGGCAGATTCAGCGCCAGGTGGACGTGGGAAATCCCGCCTTCGCTCGTACCATCGGCATTCGCTCCGCGTTCGAGCAACCACCTCAGCGCATTGGTCGCGCCTGTTTCAACGGCGATGGCGACGGGAGGATGCCGGTCGGCCCGGAGCCCAACGCCAAAGCGCGGGCGCGTCCCCTCCCACCTCGTGCCACGATCCAAGTTCGAGCCTGGAGGCAATAATGCCTCCAGGCGCTCCACGTCGTCCGCGGCGATCGCTAGGGCGACCGCGCTCGAGTACCCTTCGAGATCCCTCGGACGCGGGCGTTCCCAAAGCTCTTCCGGCTGCCGGGCAAAGCTGAGCCACGCGGTGGCCCACCCGATTGCCACCGCTCCGGCCAGTTTCTTCCCAGCTCGCCATCTCCCCCGGAAATGGGGGATGCCGCGCGAACACTGAGACCACCACGATTGACGCTTCATCGCCGCTCGGTGATTTAACTCCAACTCCTCCCGAAGGTTCCGCAGCCTAATCCACGAATGCGAATTCGTTCGATAACAGAATCACCTGCGCCAACTCCTCCCACGGCGTCAGGTTCTTCTCCTCACTTCGATCGCGGTCGGAATCGCCTCCCACCGCCGCGCTGATCTCCGTCTCCGAGAGATACGCCCGCGCCTCCTGCACTTCCTCCGCCGTCGGACCGCGCTGCAGCGCGCAGCGGTACAACTCGCGCACCCGCGACAGCGGGTCGGCATCGGGGAGGCGCTCCACCCGCCGCGCGAGCGCACGGGCGCGTTCGATCACCAGCGGATGATTCATCAGCACCAGCGCCTGCTGCGCCACGGTGGTCGAGTGACGACGCGGCGTGTGCATGTCGGCGTTGGCCACGTCGAACGCGCGCACCACGCCCGGTACGCTGCGCCGATCCAGATAGCCATACACCGACCGGCGCCGGCTGAACGGAGCCTTGAACAGATCCACCCCCGGCCCGCCGAGGCGCTCGTCCAACTCGCCACCGACGGCGAACATCGCATCACGAAAGGCCTCGAAGTCGAGGCGCCGCCGCGGCATGTGCGACAGCAAACGGTTCTCGGGATCCTTCTCACGCACCTCGGCTGATCCCGGTGCGGCCGCTTGCTGGAAGACCGCCGACGTCAGAATGAGGCGATGCAGCGCCTTGATCGATCCGCCCCGTTCCTGGAACCAGCAGGCCAGCCAGTCGAGCAGCTCGGGGTGCGACGGTGGATCCCCGCGCACGCCAAAATCGCT
>CAZYJB010000851.1:0-2597 GCA_964647675.1 uncultured Verrucomicrobiota bacterium
CACGCCGGATTCGCTGAACAAGCTGGCGGCGGAGATGGGCCTGACGGTCCAGACGTCGCTGCCCTTCGACCAGTTCCGTCCGCCGGCCGACCTGCGCGTGCCGACCACGTTCAATCGCTCGGCGTTTGCGCTTACGGCGGAAGAGCCGTTTGCGACGCCGCTGGCGGCCGAGGACGGCTTCTATGTGTTCGCGCTCGACCGCAAGGTGCCGAGCGAGATCCAGCCGTTGGAAGCCGTTCAAGCGTTGGTGACGGACCGGCTGCGTCGCACGGAGAGCCGTTCCAAGGCCGAGGCCGCGGGACGCCAGTTCGCGGCCACGGCGTCGGCTGCGGTGGCTCAGGGAAAGACTTTCGAAGCCGTGGCGGGCGAGGCCGGACTCCAGGTGGTGACGTTGACCAATTTTTCGCGCGCGACGCTCGCGCTTCCCGAGGTGGGGCCGCGCTTGACGGTGTCGGAGCTATTGCGGGTCGCGGGGGAGCTTTCACCGGGTCGGGTGAGTGGTTTCGAGCCGGGCGGCGATGGCGGGTTCGTGATGCATCTCCAGGCGCAGCTGCCCGTGCCCGAGGACCAGGTGAAGCGGGATGTGCCCGAGTTCGTGAAGCAGGCGCGGCAGGTGGGCAAGTTCACTTCGTTCTCGGAGTGGCAGCGCGGGCGTTTCGCGGCCGCGGACGTCGTCGTGCCGGGACTGGGTGGAGCGACCAATGCGCCCACCGGATCGGCGGCGGCCAATTAACGGACAGATGGCCCATGGCCGGCGTTGGTGGCGTGCCTCGCTCCGCTGGCGCGGCCGTCAACGCACGTCGTCCATCAAGCTCTCCCATCGACGCCCGGTTTCCGGGCCCCACGGCCCATGCCTGAGACCCCGGAATCTGAACTGCCCGTCCTGAAACTGTCGGCGCCCGACAAGTCCGGGTACTGGGAGGTCCCTGTCCTGTTCGAGGATGCGCACCTGATGGCGCTGGCCAAGCCGGCGGGCCTGCTGACCTCGCCGGACCGGTACGATCCGGACCGTCCGAATTTGATGCGGCTGCTGCATTCGCACATTGCGCGCAAGGTGCCGTGGGCGGTGGAACGGAAGCTCGGTTACCTTTCGAACGCGCACCGCCTCGATCGCGAGACCTCGGGCGTGCTCCTGCTGGCGAAGACCAAGGAGGTCCTGGTCCAACTGGCCAATCAGTTCGGATCGGAGAGTCCCCAGAAGCAGTATTTCGCTCTCGTGCACGGGGTGCCGCGCGAAGACGAGTTCACCGTGGACGCGAAGCTGGCGCCGCACGCGACGCGGGTGGGGGTGATGCGCATCAGTGCCAAGGAGGGCAAGCGCAGTGTCACGGAGTTTAGCGTCCGCCGGAGGTACATCGGTCTCACCGTGATGGAGTGCCGGCCGCGCACGGGGCGCACGCATCAGATCCGAGTGCACCTGCAGTCGGTGGGCTGCCCGATCGTGGGTGACCGGGTGTATGGGGGAGAACCGCTTTGGTTGTCGGAGATGAAGAAGCACTACCGCGTGGGGAAGGGGAAGGAGGAGCGTCCGTTGATCGAACGGGTGGCGCTGCACGCGGAGTCGCTGGGGGTGACCCACCCGGTCACGGGTGAATCGCTGCGCATCGAGTGCCCGCTGCCGCGGGATTTGCGTGTGGCGATGAAGTATCTCGACAAGTACGCGCCCTCGGCGGCGCAGGATTGACGGAAGAAAGCAGTGGCCAGTCACCGCAGTCCAAAAAGGAGCGGCTCGCCGGCTCCGACCGGCGAATTCGAGCGAGGGTCCGAAGTCGGGGCTGAGCCTGGGGCGGGGAAGAGGTCGGCATCCCGGACGGGACGCCGAGACACGAGACGGAGCTCGTGACCCGCCAGGGTTCAGTGGCGGAAATGGCGGTGCCCGGTGAAGACCATGGCCAGCCCGCGCTCGTCGGCTGCCTGGATGACCTCGGCGTCGCGGACGGATCCGCCCGGCTGGATGGCGGCCGTGGCGCCCGCGGCGGCCGCGGCGACCAGTCCGTCGGCGAAGGGGAAGAACGCGTCGCTGCACACCACGCTGTCCTTGAGCGACAATCCCGCTTCGCCGGCCTTCCACACCGCGATGCGGCTGGAGTCCACGCGGCTCATCTGTCCGGCGCCGATGCCGAGGGTGCGGCCATGTCCCGCCTCGCTGGCGGAGACGTAGACGATGGCGTTGGACTTCACGTGCTTCACCACGCGCCAGCCGAAGAGCATCGCGTGCTGTTCGGGGCCGGAAGGTGCGCGACGTGTGACGGTCTTCAGATCGGCCGCCCCGGTGACGTGGAGATCACGCTGCTGAAGCAGGAACGATCCGGCGCCGACACTGCGCAGGTCCCAGGGATCCTGCATCGAGACTCCGGCACGCAGGCGCAGCAGGCGCAGGTTTTTTTTCTTCTGCAGCAGGGCGAGGGCGTCCGGGTTGAATTCGGGCGCGACGATGACTTCGCTGAAGATCTCGGCGATGGCCTCGGCGCAGGGGAGATCGAGTGTGTGATTGACCGCGATGATGCCGCCGAAGGGCGCCTGGCGGTCGGTGGCGTAGGCGACGTCCCACGCGTTGCGCAGCGAGGCACCCTGGCCGACACCACAGGGGTTGGTGT
>CAZYJB010000852.1:0-2597 GCA_964647675.1 uncultured Verrucomicrobiota bacterium
CTGGTTGTCATGACCAACGAGGAACTCATCGGTGTGCGCGATCCGTTCGGTTTCCGCCCGCTCTCCATAGGGCGCCTCAATGACTCGTGGGTCCTCGCCTCGGAAACCTGCGCCTTCGACCTCATCGGCGCCAAACTCGAGCGCGACGTCGAACCGGGCGAGATTGTCATCATCAACAAGGACGGACTGCGCAGCATCAAACCTTTCTCCGAGCCGCAGCGCCGCGCCTTCTGCATCTTCGAGTACGTCTACTTCGCGCGCCCCGATTCCACCATCGACAGCCGCAGCGTCTACCGCGCGCGCGTGGAGATGGGACGCCAGCTTGCACGTGAAAACCCGGTCGAGGCCGACATCGTCGTGCCCGTGCCGGACAGCGGCAACTACGCGGCGCTCGGCTACTCCCTCGAGTCCGGCATCCCCTACGAGATGGCGTTCGTTCGCAACCACTACGTCGGACGCAGCTTTCTCCAGCCCACGCAGCTCATCCGCGACTTCAACGTGCGCGTGAAGCTCAACCTCATCGCCGAACTCGTGCGCGGCAAACGCGTGGTCATCGTCGACGACTCCATCGTGCGCGGCACCACCTCGCAGTCGCGCGTGGTGGCGCTCAAGCGCGCCGGCGCCAAGGAGGTGCATGTGCGGGTCAGCTGTCCGCCCCACCTCCATCCCTGCGTCTACGGCATCGACTTCCCGGAGCGCAGTAAACTGATGGCGGCCAACAATTCCATCGACGAGATCCGGAGGTACCTCAACGCCGACTCCCTCGGCTACCTCTCCCTCGCCGGCATGGTCGCCGCCGTGGGCGCCCCCAAGGAGTCCTTCTGCCTCGCCTGCTACGACGGCAACTACCCCGTGCCCTACAGCCCGACGCTCGAGAAACACGTCATGGAACGCCGCGCCGCCCGCAGCGAGAGCTTCAGCACGACCTTCGAGAAACAGGACCGCCAGCAGAGCCTGCTCTGAAACCCTGCCCCGCGTCCGCACCCCGGCGCGGCGCCGGATGCAAGCCCGCCGCGCGCCGCCCGTCCCACCATGACTCCCTCCGCCCCAACCGGGTCCGCCTACGCCCTCGCGCGCCAGCAGTACGCCGATCTCGGACTCGACACGGAGGCCGCCCTGGAACAGCTCGGGCGCATCGCCATCTCCATCCACTGCTGGCAGGGCGACGACGTCGGTGGCTTCGAGAATCCCGGGGGACCCCTCGGCGACGGTCTCGCCGTCACCGGCCAGTACCCGGGCAAGGCACGCAACGCCGCCGAGCTCCGCGCCGATTTCGAGACCGCGCGGCGTCTCATCCCCGGACGTCACCGCTTCAATCTCCACGCCAGCTACGCCGAGTTCGCCGGACCGCGCGCCGACCGCGATGCGCTCACCGCCGACGCGTTCCGTTCCTGGATCGACTGGGCCAAGGCCCTTGGCCTCGGGCTCGACTTCAACCAGACCTACTTCGGGCATCCCAGGGTCCTGCGCGGCTGCACCCTCACCCATCCCGACCGCGCTATCCGCGGGTTCTGGATCGAACACGGTATCCGCTGCCGTGAGATCGGCGCCGCCTTCGGTCAGGCCCTCGGCACACCCTGCCTCACCAATCTCTGGATTCCGGATGGCATGAAGGACACCCCGGCCGACCGCCGCGCGCCGCGCGAGCGGCTGCTGGAATCCCTCGACGCCATCTACCGGCAGCGCTCCGATCCGCGTCTCAACCTCGACTCGGTGGAACCCAAGCTGTTCGGCCTCGGCGCCGAGAGTTACACACCTGGATCGCACGAATTCTATCTCGGCTACGCGGTGAGCCGCGGTCTGCTGCTGACGCTCGACGCCGGCCATTACCACCCCACCGAGGGCATCGCCGACAAGATCTCCGCGGTGCTGTGTTACCTGCCCGAGATCGCGCTGCACGTGAGCCGCGGCGTGCGCTGGGACAGCGACCACGTGGTGACGCTCTCCGACGACCTGCTCGCCATCGCCGCGGAGGTCGTGCACGGCAACTACCTCGGCCGCGTGCGTCTCGGCCTCGACTACTTCGACGCCAGCATCAACCGCGTGGCTGCGTGGGTCATCGGCACGCGCAACCTCCTCAAGGCGCTGCTCATCGCTCTCCTCACGCCGTCCGCACGGCTGAAGGAGGCCGAGCTGGCCGGCGATTTCACGACGCGCCTCGCGCTCATGGAGGAGACGCGCCTGCTCCCCGTCGGCGCGGTGTGGAATCACTTCTGCGAAACCCGCGACGTGCCCCCGGGC
The DNA here is from genome assembly GCA_964647675.1 of uncultured Verrucomicrobiota bacterium. Classification (GTDB taxonomy): domain Bacteria; phylum Verrucomicrobiota; class Verrucomicrobiia; order Limisphaerales; family CAIMTB01; genus CAIMTB01. The sequence continues at coordinate 2,242 of CAZYJB010000852.1, forward strand.
GACCGGTGGCTCTCCGAGGTCCGGCGCTACGAGGCTGACGTGCTCGCACAGCGCGCCTGAGTACGCTGTGCCCCGTGCGAAAAGTCAGCCGGGCTCTTACTGGAACAAGAGTGGTGCGAATTCGTCCAGGTACTCGCGCCACTTGTCCCAGGTGTGCCCGCCGTCGGTCTCCTTGAACGTCACGTTGAACTGGTGCTTGCGCAGCATCGCCACCGTCGCGCGCGAGGTCTCGATCAGGAAATCGTCCTTGCCCGTCGCGAACCACACCAGTTTCAGGCCTTCCTTGAGCCGGGCATCGTCGAGGATCTTCGCGTGCTTCTCCTCGAAGCTCGGCCCCTGCGGCGCGCCGCCCCCCG
>CAZYJB010000853.1:0-2594 GCA_964647675.1 uncultured Verrucomicrobiota bacterium
GAAGGAGCGGCGGGCGCGGGGGGTGGGGCGGGGGCGGGTGCGGGGGTGAGCGTCAGCGGCAGGGTCCCGGCCGGAACCTCGGCCAGGCGCACGAAGCGCACGGCGGCTGGCGCACCCAGTTCGGCCAGCCGGGTTTCGATTGCCTTGCGCACGCGGTCGGTGTCGACCAGCGCGCGTTGGGTGTCACCCGACGGGCCGAAGCCCACCACCATTGTCCCGCGTTCGAACGATTGCGGGACGCCCGCCTGAAGCGAGGATCGCGTCATGGGCGCGGCGCTGGCGACCACCTGTTCCCAAAGCGCGCGCGGGTCGGCGGAGGCAGGCGCGGGCGCGGCCGTTGCGGGGCCGGCTGGCGGAAGCGATCCGGATGCGGGAGGCGGCTGGACGGGCGTGGCTGGCGGGCCTTCGGCGGGTGGCGTCGACGGGCGAGGGAGGGAAGGGGCCGATGGCGCGGGCGCCGTCACCGCGGAGGTCGGGCGCGGCGGCTCGGCGGGCGCCGGACGAGGTGCGGCGCTGGCGCCGGGAGGCGCGGCGGGAGCCGGGGCAACTGCGCCCCCTTCGCGGCGCAGTTGCTGCAACTGCTGCAGGACGGTGTCGAGGCTGACCGCATTGCGGGCCTGGATGGCCTTCAAGAAAGTGACCTCGAGGAAGATCTTTCGCGCCACCGCGTCGCGCAGGCGGCCTTCGGCCGCGGAGAAGACCTCGAGGACGCGGGTGACGGCGTCGGGCGGTGCGAGTTGTGCGAGTTCCTGGAGTTCGCCGGCTTCGAGCTCGGAGACCTCGAGGAGAGAGGTGTCGCCGCGAGCCACTTGGAAAACGAGCAGGTTGCGCAGGTGACCGAGCAGGTCGTTGAGCAGGCGGCTGAGGTCCTTGCCGTTGCGCGCCAGTGAGTCGAGTTCGCGCAGGGCGTCGGCGGGCCGCGACTCGAGCAGGGCGCGCACCAGCGCGAGGATCTGTGCGCGCGCGGCGAGGCCGAACATGGCGAGGACATCCGCCTCCTCGATGCGTTCGCCGCAGAAGCTGATGAGCTGGTCGAGCGTGCTCTCGGCGTCGCGCATGCCGCCGTCGGCGCCGCGCGCAATGGCCAGCAGGGCGGCATCGGAGATCTGGACCCCCTCGGCCCGCGCGATGCTCGCGAGGTGACTGACGATGAGGCTGGAGGGGATGCGGCGCAGGTCGAAGCGCTGGCAACGCGAGAGGATGGTGGGCAGGACCTTCTCAGGGTCGGTGGTCGCGAAGAGGAACTTCACGTGCTTGGGCGGCTCCTCCAGCGTCTTGAGCAGCGCGTTGAAGGCCGCGACGGTCAGCATGTGGACCTCGTCGATGATGTAGATCTTGAAGCGCGAGGAGGCGGGCGCAAACCGCGCGGTCTCGCGGAGCTCACGCACCTGGTCGACGCCGTTGTTGCTCGCGCCGTCGATCTCGAGCACGTCGAGCGAGCGTCCCTCGGCGATCTCTCGGCAGCGCGGGTCGTCGAGGTCGAACTCGGCCTTCGGTCCGTCGGTGCAGTTGAGCGCCTTGGCGAAGATGCGCGCGACGGTGGTCTTGCCCGTGCCACGCGGGCCGCAGAACAGATAGGCGTGTGCGATGCGCCCCGACCGGATGGCGTTGCCCAGGGTCTGCGTGACGTGCTCCTGACCCACGACATCCTCGAACCGCTGCGGACGGTACTTTCTCGCGATGACCTGGTAGCTGCTCATGTCGGGTTGGGCGCCCGGCGGGATCCGGTGCGCCGGGGTGGAAGCGCGCGGGTGGCCTGGCCCGGGCATTGCGCCTCCGCGCGCCGAGGATGGCAAGGCTTTCGGCGAATCACGCGGCGCCCGCCCGCCTGCGATCCGACCGGATCTCAATCGCGATCCGCCGCCATGCGGCAGGCCTCCGACACGAGGTCGAGCGTTTCGAGGAAGGCGCGGCGGCGCGCCGGAGTGAGCGTGCTCAGCACCTCCTCCTGGAGCTGCGCGGCGATGCTGAACGCCTCGCGGAACTGACGGCGGCCCGCCGGCGCGAGGCGCATCCGTCGCGCGCGCCGGTCCCGCGCGTCGACCTCGCGGCGCAGCAGACCCGCCGTTTCCATGCGGTCGACCAGCGACGCGATGGTGTTGGGATCGGAGGACATCTGGGTCGTCAGCTCGGTCTGCGTCAGGCCGCGCGTGCCGGACTCCTCGAGATTCCGCAGGACGGTGTACTGGTCGGGCGTGAGGCCGAGGTGCGTGACGCGTCGACGGAAAGCCTGATTGAGTCCGTACCACGCGCGGCGCAGGAGGGGCGGGAGTCGGCGCTCGCGACGGATGGATTCACGCGGCGGACGACGGCGCGGCGCGCGCGGCGTGGCGCGGGAGGGGTTGGATTCGGAGGCGTCCATGCGGCGGGTCGATGGGTGATTCCGTTCGCCGCCGGCGCGCAAGAGCGACCGGCCGTGCGGGGCGCCGGATGGTACGTGTAGGTATTATTCGTTTGCAAACGCTCAATGCCGCTCTAACAGTCTGGCGCAAGTTGTGTCCCATCCCAATGCCACACTGCCTCTCATGACCGCACCAGGAATCCTGCGCCGTCTGGCCACGGCGACGACGATCACGATCAGTAGTCTGGCCGGC
>CAZYJB010000854.1:0-2592 GCA_964647675.1 uncultured Verrucomicrobiota bacterium
GACGCCGATGCCGCCGAACTGGCCCGCAAGGAAGCCAAGTGGGAAGGAATCCTGACCTCGCAGGAATACCGGCAGCAGAAGTTCGTGGCGGATGCGTGGTGCGCCGCCTTCGTCTGGCCCAAGCAATTGGGACCGTTGGCTGAAGTGGCCCCGACCAACGAGCTGTGGCGTCAGCTCCGCGATGGGCAAGGACGACCGCCGGAACTGACCTTGAAGACCGTTGAGGATCTGGCCCGGCAATACCGGTTCCTACACTGGCACCTCCAGTATCCGCAGGTCTTTGCCAAGGGCGGCTTCGACGTAGTGTTAGGGAATCCGCCGTGGGAGCGCGTCAAGTTGCAGGAACAGGAGTTCTTCGCCGAACGCAGCCCTGAGATTGCCAACGCGGTCAACGCTGCTGCCCGGAAGAAACTCATCGCCGCCTTGCCGACCGAGCAACCCCAGCTTTGGCAGGAATGGTGCCTCGCCAGCCGGAAGGCTGAGGGCGAGAGCCATTTGATCAGGCAGTCCGCGCGGTATCCCCTGTGCGGAGTGGGCGACGTGAACACATACTCCATCTTCGCCGAGCACAACTATGCGATGCTCGATCCAACCGGGCGCTCTGGTTTTATTGTCCCGACTGGCATTGCCACAGATGAGGGAACGAGCGCGTTCTTTTCGGACCTCGTTGACAGATCACAGCTCGCTCGTTTCGAGAGCTTCGAGAATTTCGGGGTGACTTTCGCAGGAGTAAACAATCGCCAATCTTTCAGCTTCATTGTGCTTTCTCGTGTGCCTGTCGAACGAGCAAGCCTCTGCTTCCACGTCAATCAGGACGACGGTGCGTCCGGTCGTGAAAAGTCCTTCCAACTTGCGCCGTCTGATTTTCGACTGCTGAACCCGAACACAGGAACCTGTCCTACCTTTCGCTCACGTCATGACGCCGACATCAACCTGAAGCTCTATCGCAAGGCCGGAGTGCTGTGGCGAGACGGCACTGAGGATGGAAATCAGTGGGGAATCCGCTTTATGCGAATGCTCGACATGGCCAACGACTCTGGCGTGTTTCTGACCCCTCAGGAACTGGAGGCGAAAGGGGCCATTCGCAAGCCCCCAGTTTACCTGAATGGTGATGCGACATTTGTCCCGCTCATCGAAGCGAAGATGGCTGGGATCTTTGACCACCGCTACGCATCGCTCGTCCGTGACAACGACTTGGTTGGTCGCATTTCGAGAAAGTTTGAAGGCTGGTATTCCGCACGAGTTGCAGACCCGAATGATTTTGTTGAGCCGCAGTATTGGGTCAACAAGTCCGAAGTAATCGACCGCCTGTCCGGGCGCTGGACCCGGGGATCGCTTCTGGGTTGGCGCGACATTTGTCGCAGCACCGATCAGCGCACAGTGATCACGTCCTTGATTCCATGTGTCGCTGTTGGTCACAAATTCCCGCTGTTGATGCCCGCAGCAGAACCCCGCCTGGTTTGCTGTCTTTATGCATCACTTTCCAGCTTCTGCCTCGACTATACCGCTCGGCAAAAGGTCGGTGGCACAAGCCTTACCTACTTTGTCCTGAAGCAACTTCCGGTTCTTTCGCCTAGTTCCTATTCGGCGAACACTCTTTGGGATCCGAGCGTTCTCATCCGCGATTGGGTTCAAATTCGCGTCCTCGAACTCACCTACACAGCCTGGGATCTCGAACCCTTCGCCCGCGACGTCGGCTTCGACGGCCCGCCCTTCCGCTGGGATGCCGAGCGCCGCTTCCTGCTCCGCTGCGAACTCGACGCCGCTTTCTTCCACCTCTACGGCCTGAACCGCGAGGACACGGCCCATGTGATGGACACCTTCCCCATCGTCCGGAAGCACGACGAGAAGGCCCACGGCGAATACCGCACCAAACGCGTCATCCTCGAAATCTACGACGCCCTCGCCGAATCCACCCGCACCGCCACCTCCTACCAAACCCGCCTCGATCCGGTGCCTGCCAGCTTCCGATGTGTCCACAAGCCACGCCTGCCCGCAAAGCAACGGCTCAGCTTGGAGACCGCGCCGAAGTTTCTGCTCAGCTTCGTTTACGCCTTCCTCCGCCAGGCCGGCAACGAGGCCACTTTCGACCTGCTCGATTCAGTGTTCCATCTCCTGCGCCATCGCGAGGGGCACGCGGATGAGTTTGCCGCCGCCCTCGGTGACGACGCCAAGGCATGGCTGACTACCTTCAACGACCGGTTGCCCAACGATGAGTTCCTGCCGTTCCTCAAACGCTTGGAGAGGGATGGCTGGATCACTGCCAACCGCAGGACCGGTCGGATGGATCTAACGGAGAAGTTCCCAGCCGTGCCATTTGACGCCTGGCGCAACTACGACATCAGCGCCGCGCTGCGGGTGATCACCCAGCAACCCGAGATCGTCCGCCTCGTGCTCGATCAGCCCGACACGCCGCTCGCTTCCAGGGAATTCTTGACCCAGGCCGCCGGCTAACGCTTTCAATCCATGAACCCCGAACTGGATCTTCTCCCGAAGCGCGATTGGCTGAATCCGGTCGCCCAGTCAGAACCGGTTCTCTGGGTGCGGGAAGTTCGCCTGCTTTACCGGCTTGAAGCTGGAGAGCAGGCGGAG
>CAZYJB010000855.1:0-2592 GCA_964647675.1 uncultured Verrucomicrobiota bacterium
GGATTGGGAAAGAGCCACATTGCTCAGGCCCTCGGGTATGCGGCGCTACGTGCGGACTTCAACGTCCTGTACGGCTCGGTGTTCGAGTTGGTGCGGGAACTTCAGGCCGATCAGTCCCCGGCAGAGGCACAACGCACCCTCGCCCGTTATCTGAAGCCCGATTTGCTCTGCCTGGACGATTTTGGAATGAAGAGCTTCCCACCCAAGGGGGCCGAGTCGCTCTTGGAAATCATCGTGCGCCGACATCGCAATCGCTCGACCCTCATGACCAGCAACCGGCCTATCGAGGAATGGGGCGCCCTGCTGGGCGACGTGCCTGCCGCCACCGCTATCCTCGACCGCCTGCTCGAAGGCGCGGAGATCGTCCGCATGAGTGGGCGCAGCTATCGGCTTCGTAACGCCCAACAGGCTGCCGCCGGCAAAAAGAAGAATGGAGGACCGAACACTCAGCCAGAATGAGGACATCCAAATCCACGGCCCAGGACTCCATCCGGCGCGCCCCCCGATGGGGCCCCAGTCGCACGCCGCAGGCCGCGAGCCGTAGCTCGTCGAGCCCGGCCCGCGGCGGCTCTACCCCCATCGGGGACCGCGCCTCGCGGCGGTCGCGATTGAGATCAGAGCCGCTCTCTGGTCAAACGGAAAGGCGCTTGAAAACCATCAACCAATAATGGCCACTACTCCCCGTGCGGGGGGTGGGGGATTTTGAGAGTCGCGATTTCGACCCCAGGTGGTCCCTTTTGAAGTGACCGGTGACAGACTGAGAGCACGCGTGTCTCGCGCTCGCGCACGGCGCAACGCCGGGTGCTCCACTTGGGCGAACTCAACACCACGCAACTCGAGCAATGGCAGCGGACGATCGAAGTCGTGGAGGAGAGTGGCCAGGCGCGGCAGCGCCGGCTGTTCACCGACCGTGAAGGCCAAGCGCCCGCCGCCGAGGACGTCTGCGAGGTGCTGCTCTCCACGCTCCGGGTCTGCCGTCCCCGCGAGTTCGGCGCTCCATGGTTGGGCTGTCGATTGTTCGAGGAGCTTCAGTTGGACAAGTTCTTCTCTACCGCCCTGGGGCAACACCGCGGCCCGGAAGACTGGGCCAAAGTGGTGGAGTTACTGGCGGTGAACCGGCTCTGTGCACCGGGCAGTGAGTTGGCCATCCACGAGCGCTGGTTCGATCGCACGGCGATGGACTTCCTCCTGGACAGCGGACCCGAGCTCGCAGGCAAGGATCGGCTCTACCGCGCCCTGGACAAAATGGTCGAACACAAGGACGCGCTGGAGCGACATCTGGGGCAGCGGTGGAAGGATCTGTTCAATGCGCGCACGGACGTCGTGCTCTATGATCTGACGAGCACCTATTTCGAGGGCTCGGCCGAGGAATGCGAGAAGGCCCGGCGCGGTTACAGCCGCGATCATCGGCCGGACTGCCCACAGGTGGTGCTGGCCTTGGTGGTGACACCCGAAGGCTTTCCCCTCACGTACGAGGTGTTCGACGGCAACACCAACGATGCCGAGAGTTTGGATGAGATCGTGGCCGAGGTGGAAGCCAAGCACGGCGAGCAGGGACGCGTCTGGGTGTTCGACCGCGGGATCGTGAGTGAGGCGAACCTCTCGATGCTACAGCAACGGGGCGCTTCGTACCTGGTCGGCACACCACGGCACCGGCTGCGAGAGTTCGAGAAGGAACTTCTGCTCGGCGATTGGGAGAGCGTCTCGGGGCGGCCGGGAGTGAAGGTGCAGTTGGTGCGCCGCGAGGGCGAGGTGTACGTCCTGGCTCGCAGCGAGGACCGGGCCTTGAAGGAGTTGGCCATGCGCCGTCGACAACTCCGGGGGCTCTTCCGGGATCTTAAGGCGTTGCGTAAGTCCATCCGGCTCGGACGCGTGCGAAAAGCGTCCATCATCCACCGACGGTTGGGTCGGTTCGAGGAACGCTGGGCTGGCGCGTGGAAGTATCTCCGTTGCGTGGAGTACAGTCCGCAGGGGCTGCAGTGGACCTGGGACAAGGCACTCCTGCGGCGCATGCGTCTCATCGACGGGGCCTACCTGTTGCGGACCAATCTCGACGGACTGGATCCGGATCTGTTGTGGCGGCAGTACATCCAGCTGACGGAGGTGGAGGAGGCGTTCCGGGTATTGAAGAGCGAACTGCAGATCCGGCCGATCTGGCACCGGTTGGACCGGCGGGTGGAGGCGCACATCATGATCGCCTTCCTCGGCTACTGTCTCTGGGCGTGCCTGAAGCAACGCCTTCGCGGGGTCGCCGGCTCTCTGACTCCGGCGCGAGTGATCGAGAGCATGTCCAAGATCATGATGGTCGAGGTATGGTTCGACCTGCGCCAGGGCGGTCGGATCTGTCTGCCGCGGATTACCGAACCGGAGACGGAACAGGCGCTCGTCCTTCATCAGCTTGGGTGGGAGCTGCCGAAGCAGCCGCCGCCCAAGATCTATCCAAAGTCGGTGCCCGCGAATCAGTGACGAGCAGTTTTGTGTGGCAGAAATGAGCCCCCGCTGAGGAATCGCCCTCCTTCAAATGAACGAGTTGCGACTTTCCTATCCCTCAAAGTGCGAAAGCCGGGCTAGAGTCGTTGGGTTGGTTGGGCT
>CAZYJB010000856.1:0-2589 GCA_964647675.1 uncultured Verrucomicrobiota bacterium
GCCAGCGGGATGATCGAGGCGCGCCAGGTCTGCAGGAAGAGGATCACGACCAGCACGACCAGCGCCACCGCCTCGAGCAGGGTCGTGACCACCGCGCGAATCGAGCTGCGCACGAACACCGTGGGGTCGTACACCACCGAGTAGTCGAGGCCCTCGGGAAAATTCTTCTTCAGCCGGTCCATGGTGTCCCGCACGTCCGTGGACAATTGCAGCGCGTTCGCACCGGGGGACTGGAAGATGGGGATGGCCACCGCGCGCTGGTTGTTCAACAGCGACCGCAGCGAGTAGCCAGACGCTCCGAGCTCGAGGCGCGCGACACTCTTGAGCAGGGTTTTTTCGCCATTGGGACCGGTCTTGAGAATGACGTTCCCGAACTCCTCCGGGTCGAGAAGTCGCCCCTTGGCGTTGATCTGGAGTTCGAGGCCCACTGGCGACGCCACCGGCTGCTGGCCCACCGCGCCCGCCGCGATCTGCACGTTCTGCTCGCGCAGCGCCTGCACGATGTCGCTCGCGGTGAGGTTGCGCGCGGCCGCCTTCTCCGGGTCGATCCACACGCGCATTGCGTAGTCGCCCGAACCGAACAACTGCACCGAGCCCGCACCGGGAATGCGCGCGAGCACGTCCTTCACCTGCAACGCGGCATAGTTGCGCAGATAGATCTCGTCGTACCGCCCGTCGGGCGAGGTCAGATGGACGACCAGCGTCAGGTCGGGCGACTGCTTGGTGGTGGTCACACCCAGTCGCCGCACCTCCTCGGGAAGCTTCGGCAAGGCTTGCGCGACGCGGTTCTGCACCTGCACCTGCGCGTCATCGATGCGCGTCCCCAGCTTGAAGGTGACGGTGAGCGTGAGCACGCCGTCGCTGGTGGCCTGCGAGAACATGTAGAGCGAGTTCTCGACGCCGTTCACCGCCTGCTCCAGCGGCGCCGCCACGGTCTCGGCGATGGTCTTCGGATTCGCCCCCGGATAGTTCGCCATCACCACGATGGTCGGCGGCACCACCTCGGGATACTCGCTGATCGGCAGCCGGAACATGGCGATGCCACCCAGCAGGAAGATCAGGATCGATAAAACACCGGCAAAGATCGGCCGGCTGATGAAAAAATGGGCAAACTTCATGGGTTGGACTCCTCGCGCCTGCGCACTGCGGGGCCGCCGGCACGGTCTCCACCGCGCGCCCCTTCCCGATTGAACTGCTGGCAAATGGTCCGACTCGAACTCCGACTCAACGCGCTGCCGTGCGGACCGCACCGTCGCTCGGCACTTCGGCGGCGCGCTCCTCCGGAGTCACCGGCATCCCGGGCCGCACCTTGGCGAGGCCCTTGACGATGACCTTCTCGCCCGCCTGCAAGCCCTCGCGCACCACGCGCTTGCCGTCGAGTACCGGTCCCAGCTTCACCGCGCGATATGCGGTGGTGTTGGTGGCGGTGACCGTCAGCACGAACTTCTGTGCCTGGTCGGTGCCCACCGCCGCCTCGTCCACCAGCAGGACCGAGGACTTCGCGCCCGTCGGGATGCGCAGCCGCGCGAACAGTCCGGGCAGAATGCGCCCGTCGGCGTTGGCGAACTGCGCGCGCAACACGATGCTCCCGGTCTGCGGATCGAGGCGGTTGTCGAGGGACTCCACGAATCCCTCGTGCACAAACCCGGTGTCGTCTCCGAGCTGGAGCTGCACTGGAATGCGCCCGGCGTCGTCCTTCGGGAGTCGCCCCTCGCGTACGAGCGCGTTGAACTTGAGCAGCGTCGCCTCGTCGAGATCGGCATACACATGCACCGGATCCACCGAGACCACGGTGGTCAGGAGGGTCGCCGCGCCCGCGAGTCCGCTGACGTAGTTGCCTGTCGTGACCACCGCGCGGCTCACGCGCCCATCAATGGGAGAGCGGATCTCCGTGTGGTCCAAATCGAGCCGCACCGAATCGCGCGCGGCCCGCGCGGCCAGCAGGGCGGCCCGCGCCTCCGCCGCACGCGCCTCGCGACCCTCGGCCTCCTCGCGGGAAATCGCCTTGCTCTCGAGCAACTGCGCATTGCGTCTCGCTTCGCGCTCCGCCGTCTCCAGGCGCACCTGGGCCACGGCCAGCTCCGCCTCGCGCCGCTCGAGATCTGCACGCTGCCAGCGGGGATCAATGCGGAACAACACGTCGCCCTTGCGCACCAGCTGGCCCGACTCGAATCGCACCTCGTCGATGTGCCCCGAGATGCGCGGACGCACTTCGACGAATTCCACGGGCGCCGTCCGCCCGGTCAGCTCCTCCTGCTCCACCCAGTCACGTTGCTCCACCGGCGCCAGGGTCACCGTGGTCGGCGGTGGCGCGCCCGCTCCGGCCCCGGGTCCCGCCTTATGGCATCCGCTCGCGAGGACCACGGCCAATGCCGCCAGCCCGAGGGCCAGTCCACCCCGGCGCCTTCCAACGTTCCGGCCTTCGCGATCGCTCCTGAATTCCGCCCACAACGATGTCACAGTGCGTCCTTTAGTTAACTGTTTAGTAAAGTTTTGCTGACGAGACGGGATCCGGACGCACCGCGCGTGACTCGTGATCCCCCTCACTCCCTGGCTCCGCTCCCGATCATCTCCCCCCAGCCCCACCGC
>CAZYJB010000857.1:0-2587 GCA_964647675.1 uncultured Verrucomicrobiota bacterium
ACCTCCACCTTGCGCCAAGTGCCGACGCCGGCCGCGATGCGGATCGCCTCCGCCGGGCGCGGACTCACGCGCGGATCCGAGTTCACGATGACGAGAAGCTTTCGGTTGGTGGCCATGGGACCTCGTTCAAAGGGATTCAGTTGAAGGCCACGAAACGTTCGGTGCCGGCTATGAGGTCATTCACCACCGTGAGTCCCGCGAAAGTGGCCGCGTCATCCACCGGGATGCTGCGACGCTGCGCGCCGTAGGCGCAGGCGTACAGCTTGAGGCCGTGCGGTTTCAGCGCCTGCAATTCCGCGTCACGCACGCCCCAGACGCCATCGTCGATGCAGTAGAGGTACACGTCGACTCCCGCCTCGAGCGCCGCGCCCGCCAGGCGTACGCCGTGCCGAAACGCAGGCACCTCGGGGCGCGTGGACAGCAGGATGCCGAGTTTGCGCCCGCGCAATGAGGTCAGGTCCATGCCAGGGATGAGATCAAATCGGGGCGTCTCGAATCGGAGGGGAACGTCCAGTTCGCGGCGTCAGCCCTGCTTCATCGGCCACGCGGCAGCGGCCATCGCCTTGTAGCCGCCGGCGAGGGACCAGACGTTGCGGTAGCCCATGCGCTGCGCCACGTCACAGGCGAGCGCGGACCGGAATCCACCACCACAATAGAGGATGAGTTCGGCGTCGGGATCCGGGTAGGCCTTCTCGATGTCGCGCTCGAGCACGCCGCGGCCGAGATGCACGGCCTCCGCAGCATGGCCCGCCTGCCATTCGGAGTCCTCGCGCACGTCAACAAGGACGGCCCGGGGGTTGGCCCGCAGCCGCGCGCGCGCCTCGTCCACCGTCACCTCGCGCACGCGCGCCTTGGATTCTTCCACCACCTTCAGGAACCCGGGAGAATGCTGCATGCGCGCATGGTAGGCGGAACGCAGCGGCGGGCAACCGGGACTTGCATCGACTCGCGCGTTCCGCGTCCACTCGCGCGGCCCATGAACCGCGGTGACCCCACGCATCGTCCCGACGCGCGCCGTCGTCGCGGAGGTTTCACGGCGATGATCGCGGTCCTCGTGCTGGTGGGTTCGACGGGTTGCGCCCCGACCCAGACCCTCGCGCGGCTGATGGTGTCGCCGCCCAACCGTGCGCCACAGTTCATCCAGCCCGCCCCGCGCATCACGCTGCGTTGGGCACCGGGCCTGATCGAACGATTCCCCGCCGCCACCAACACGGTTGGTTCGCCGCCTGCTCGCCTGTATTGGATGCGAGTCGACGCCGCCACCTACCGGCGGGAACTCGACACGAGAAAAACGGTGAAGGGCGACCGCACGTTCGGTGAAGTCACCCTTCGCTTCCGGCTTCCCGACCAGGGGTTGCCCACGCCGAAACCCGCGCTCGGCACCGCCTTCCTGATCCACGGCTACGCGGTCGATCTCGAGACCCTGTTTCCCCTCGCGCTCGAACTGGCCGACGCCGGATGGCGCTGCCTCCTGGTGGACCTCCGCGGTCACGGATACTCGAACGGCGACCGCGTGTCGTTCGGAGTGCAGGAGACGCGCGATCTGCAGGAATTGTGCTCTCAGCTCGAAGGCAGCGGCGAGGTGCAGGGTCCGTACGTGGCGATCGGCCATTCGCTCGGTGGTGCCGTGGCACTGCGGTGGCAGTCGGTGGACCCGGGTGTTAGAACCTGCGTGGCCCTCGGTGCGCCGGCGCGTTTCCGGCCCGGTGTGGAACGGGTCCGCGCCGCGTACTCGCCCTGGGTACCGCGCGGCTGGGTACGACGCGCGGCCGAGCGCGTGCCGGCGGTGCTGGCGGTGCCCGCGGCCGAACTCGACACCGTCCACGCGGTGGCATCCCGGCCACCGCACGGCCTGCTCATCGCGAGCACGGACGACACCGTGGCACCGCCGGAGGATGCTGCTGAACTGCTGACGCACCTGGCGCCCGGGAGCCGGATGCTGATTGTCGGCGGGCCCTCGCACGAGACCCTGCCGTACGAACTCGATCAGTTCGGTGGCGTGCTGCGCCACTGGTTACTGGCCGCAGCCGGCGCGCGAAGCCCGGTGCCATAAGGGGGCGAGCCGCACTGCTTTTCACCGCCCTCCCGGCACCACCGGGACGTGGCGCCCCACCTCGCATGCACCTCTCACGGCAGGGTGGGGTGGGGCGTCCATGCCGGACACCGAGTCGCGAGTCAGAGCTCGGGACCCACCGGCAGAGCATCCCAGTCCCGCCTCTATTTCTTGTCGGCGGGGGCGGACACGTTGAGCTGCTTCAGCAGCTCTTCGGTCAGGTCGTTCTCCCCGTTGTTGAAGAGCACGATGGGCGTCTGGTTCACGCTTTCCGCGGCGGAATCGATGACCATCGTGTACCCGGCGGCTTTGGCCTTGGTGACCACCACCTCGCGGATTTCGCGCAGGAGCTGTTCGCGCATGCGCCGTCGTTTTTCGAGCAGAGTGCCCTCGGACTGGCGCTGGTACGCCTGGATCTGCTGTTCCTGCTGGCGGATCTCCAGGAGCTTGTCCTCGGCCGCCTTGCGGCGCTTCTGTTTCTCCTCAGCGGAAATGGCGACATCCGCGGCGGCCTCGTTGAGCGTCTTGTACTCC
>CAZYJB010000858.1:0-2587 GCA_964647675.1 uncultured Verrucomicrobiota bacterium
TCAGACCGCGGTCTGGTTCGACTTCGACGGCGACGGCTGGCTCGACCTCTACGTTGGAAACGAAAGTGTGACCGGGAAATCGAGGCATCCCAATGAGCTCTATCACAACCAGCGCGACGGCACGTTTCGCGAAATGGCGGCGAAGGCTGGGGTGTCCGCCATCGGATTCGTGAAGGGCGTGACCGCCGGGGATTACAATAACGACGGTCGTCCTGATCTCTACCTGTCGATTCTCGGCGGCCGGAACCGGCTCTATCGCAACGACGGACCGAAGGGGCCCGGCGGCGCGGGCGAAGGGTGGGTATTCACGGACGTGGCCGATGCCGCCGGCGTCAGCGAACCGTTCTGGAGTTTTCCCTGCTGGTTCTTCGACTACGACAACGACGGCTGGGAGGATCTCTGGGTGTCGGGATACCGCATCGCCGGAGTGGGAGATGTGGCGGCGGAGTATCTGGGAAGGCCGACGGGAGGAACCCTTCCGCGCCTCTACCGCAACCAGCGCGACGGCACGTTTCGGGACGTGACCGGGGAGGCCAGGCTCAACCGCCTGGTGCACGCCATGGGTTGCAATTTCGGCGACCTCGACAACGACGGGTGGCTCGATTTCTACGCCGGCACGGGCGATCCCGATCTGATCACGCTGATGCCGAACCGCATGTTCCGGAACGCCGGGGGCAGCTTCTTCCAGGACGTCAGCACGGCGGGCGGTTTTGGTCATCTTCAGAAGGGCCATGGCGTGGCCTTTGCCGACCTGGACAACGATGGTGACCAGGATGTGCACGAGAACATGGGAGGCGCGGTGTCAGGGGATGTCTATCCCGATGTCCTCTTCGAGAACCCCGGCTCGACCAACCATTGGGTGAAGCTTCAGTTGGAAGGGCGTAGGGCCAACCGCAGCGGCATTGGCGCACGCGTCCGGGTGGATGTGGAAACGCCGGACGGCGCGCGCACGCTCCATCGCACCTTGTCGTCGGGAAGCAGTTTCGGGGGGAACCCGATCCGCCTCGAAATCGGACTGGGCAACGCCACCAGGCTCGCCGGCGTGGAGATTCGCTGGCCGGGGAGCGGCACGGTCCAGCGGGTGCAGAATCTCTCGCTTGATCGCGCCTTCCACCTACGCGAAGGCGATACAGCGGCAAAGCCCGTGGTGCTCAAGCGCGTCCGGTTTCCCGCCCACGCCGACCACGCCATGCCGGTCCGCTGAGTGCCGGGCGGAAGCAAATCCCGGGGTGAGCGAAACCAACCCCGCTCAGGTCCCCATCGGCAGCGACCGTGTGGAAGTCCGGCCGACCCGAGTCCCGGGGTTCACGGGGTTCGCACCACGCGCAGCGACGACTCGTCGAACCAAGCCTCGCCGGCGTCGGAGCCGAACTCACAGATCAATTCCACCTCGGCCATGCCGTCCTCCACGGAGAGCGGGAAGATCACGCGGGTCCAAGTGCGATCTTCGGGTCGTCGCAGTCGGACGCGTTGTCCGGAAATGCGTAGTGCGATGCCGCCTTCGCCACCGATGCCCGAGGTCATGACATTTCCCTCGAATCGGTAGTTGCCGGGTTCCAGCGCGAGCCGCGTGCGCCATGAGCCCAGGCCTCTCAGGCGATTCTGGCTGGCGATGCCGAGCGCGCGGTGGCCATCCGGCTCGCCGCGCTGGAAGGTGAGGGCGCTGCGGTCACCGTTGGTCATGCGCGGCACCCATCCGGAGAGGCGCGCGACGCCGTCGGCATCGAACTCGATGGCTTGCGGCGGCGAGGCGAGTTGCTCGGCCACACTACGGCAGCGTTCCGAGATTCGGGAGACCAAGTCCTGCACCTCGTTATCGAAATGCTGCACGTGGCGAACCGAGTAGGCGGCCAGCGTGGGGCGGATCCCGGCTGCCAGTTCGGCCACGCGATTGGTGACCTTGGCTTCGATCAGGACGTTCGTGCTGAGCGCCGCGATGCGCTCGAGGAAACGCTTGCGTCCTTCGGGGGTGGAAATGACCGCGCGCGAAATGTTGCCCTGGAACGACGGTAGGATCGGAGCCGTCGGGCTCGAACGCCGCGAGCCGAACATCTGGTCCAGCCCGTGCGGCATGAAGACGATCTTGCCGGTCGATCGATCGTGGAACACGCGATAATTGTTCCGGTTCATGGAATAGCCATCCCAATGGCAGGTCAGGCTCTCCATCGCCAGCATGCTCACGAAGCGATCCACATCGAGGCATTCCTGGAGCTTCTCCCAGCGGACGCGAGGGGAGGGTTCGTTCGCGGCGGCCTCGAGGCGCCTCAGGTCGGAGCGATCCTTGGGTTGCTCCCCGGATTTTGCTTCGGTGTTGGCGCCGTCGATGTCCTGCAGAAAGCCGCCCTCGTAGAAGTTGCCACGCGTGTCCGTGAAATGCTGTTTCAGGAACGATTTGCTCCAGCCCTCGACCAGGACATAAAAGCCGAGGTCGCGCCCATTGACGATGACCGTGGCATGACTCGCTTTCGGCACCGGAACACCGGCGGCGAGGAAGAGTTCGCGGCAGATCTGTTCGCTGAGATACGAGTCATCCTGCACCGAGTTGTTGAGCGAGATCTTGGTGTGCTCGCCGCGGAACTTCTGGCCG
>CAZYJB010000859.1:0-2584 GCA_964647675.1 uncultured Verrucomicrobiota bacterium
CTGCTCGCCGATCCCCTGCTCTTCCACGGGGGCCACGAATCGGGGCTGCCGGAGCAGTCGATCCGCACGGTCGTCCATCTCCACGGTGCCGCCGTCCTGCCGCGGTACGACGGGTATCCCACCAACTGGTTCCTCGCGGGCGAATCCGATGAGTACTTCTATCCCAACATCGACCTGAACAGTGACGGTCAAACGTTGTGGTACCACGATCACGCCATCGGAGTGACCGCCAACAATGTCTACGCCGGGCTCGCCGGATTCTACCTCGTGCGCAATGCGGAGTTTGACGCCACCCATGGCATCCGTCTGCCGTCCGGAAACTATGAGATCCCGCTCGTGTTCCAGGATCGGGACTTCGCCGTCACTTCCTGGACCAACAACGGCGTCCTCCAGGTGGAGACCAACCTCTGCATCAATCTCGTCCCGCCCTGGCATACCTATCCGGTAGTCAACGGCAAGATCGCCCCCTATCTCGAGGTCGAACCGCGTCCCTACCGTTTCCGGATCCTGAACGGTGCCGGCTTCCGCTCCCTGGCCCTGCAGATGCTCATGACCGACGCCCAGGGCAACGCCCTCACCAACGCCGGGACGCCGGCGGCCCCCGGGTTCATCGTGGTTGGCAACGAGGACGGATACCTGCAGTACGCCACCAATGTCGCCCGTATCGCCACCATGCCCGGCGAACGCGTGGACGTGGTGGTCGACTTCTCAGCCTATACCAACGCTGCCTATCCCTACATCACCGTCGTCAACGCCTTCGGCGGCAATCTCGGTGGCGATTCGGCGGATGTCGTCGGCCCCCCCTACATCACCAATCTCATGCAGTTTCGCGTCAACCTCGCCCTCTCCCCCGAGGTGCCGGCGACCCTGACGATTCCTTCGCCGCTGGTGAGAGACTGGGTCGACACCACGTGGATGTTATCCAATGCCGTGCGGCATCGTTCGATCGAACTCGACCTATCCATCAGCGCGGGAGTGAACGTCCCGTTCCAAGGGGGCCAGTTCAACCCCACCAACGGCAATTACCCCTTCGCGCTGATCAATCTCACCCGTTTCCACGAGCCCATCACCGAACTCCCGCACGCCGGAGATACCGAGGTCTGGGACATCGTCAACCTCTCCGACGAAGCCCATCCCCTTCACGTTCACCTGCTCGACTTCCGGGTGGTCGATCGCCGGCGCTTCGCCTCCGACACCACCACCCGGACCACGCCCTGGAACGAGAACCCAAACACTCCTCCGGTCATGGTGACCAACTACATCAACGACCGCATCGCCAGGAAACTGCTGCCGCTCGAGAGCTATCTGAGTCTCGCGCCGAAGGATCTCAAAGCGGCTCGCCCCTTCGAGACCGGTCCGAAGGATGTCGTGCGGGCCGCTCCCTTCGCCGTCACGCGAATCGTGATGAAATGGCCGACCAACGAGATCTTCTACCACACACCCAGCGCGAAATCGGGCGACCGTTCCACCGACGGGCGCTACATCTATCACTGTCACATCCTCGATCACGAAGACAACGACATGATGCGCCCGTTGCAGTTGCTGCCGCCGTGGCGCCCCGCCGTCACCGTGGTCCCGGATCCCCTGGTGAATCCCGAAAGCCCGAACCGGTTCCGCATCGCCTACGAGTATCGCCCAAACCAAAACTACGCCGTCGAGACCGCGACGGATCTGTTTTCGCCGACCTGGTCGCCGGTGGTCGGCGCTCCCGTCCTGGATAACGCGAACCTCCGTTGGCTGCTCACCCCGGCTCCTTCCGCGGATCCGCGCCGCTTCTATCGAGTCCGCGGCCTCATCGACCAGCCTTAGAGAGGGCCTGATCCAGGGCGAGGCTTGCCTTTCCAAACGAACTGCGTTGGTTTGTCCGCGTGTGCATGCTGTCGAGGCGCCGCTCGGGTACTATTCGAAGCACTCTCAAGAGGCCCACGCCGGCCGCTCATTTCATCCACCACATTCCATCCACTCCCCCGGCCTGATGGCCTGGGTTGCCCTCGACGAAAGTCACTGTGGCATGAACCGGACCCGCGGCAACCGACCCATCGCTCGCAAGGTGGCGATAGCGGCGACGGCCCTGGGGCTCTGGGGAGCCCTGGTGCTGCTGTTTGCCGCTCCCCTCGCGTTGACGGGCCCCGTCTCTTGGCGCCAAGCGGCAAGCTTCGGTGTGTCGTTCTGGGCCCTTTGGCTCCTGTTCCTGCCGGCCGTCGCATGGCTCTCGTTCCGCTTTCCCATCGAACGAAGGCGCCTCTTCCGGAATATCAGTCTCCATTTGTTGGCCTGCCTGCTCCTGGTCGCCACCAATCGGTTCGGCTTTCGGGAAGTCACCAAGCTCATTCCCCGGCCACAACTTTCGGAGGCGCCCGGCCCGCCGCCTGAGGGAAGAATCGCCCAACTGGAGCCGCCCGTCGGGTTCCGAGCGTTTACTGGTCTTCGAGCGGCTTTGGACGTGCTGGTTTATTGGTCGTTGCTCGGATTCTGCCAGGCCATCACCAACTTCCGAAGCTCCCAGGAGCGGGAACGCCGCGCGGCCGTACTGGAGCCACACCTGGCCAGCGCCCGGCTCCAGGCGCTGCGAATGCAGCTCAAC
>CAZYJB010000860.1:0-2577 GCA_964647675.1 uncultured Verrucomicrobiota bacterium
AGCGCGTAGGTCCGCGTCTTGCGCTGCTCGCGGCCTTCGATCTCGATCGTGCTGCGGTCCGACGGACACTTGTACACCGCGGCGGACCGCAGGTAGCCGGCGAAGGCGGCGTAGCGGGGATCGACGAGGTACTGCTCGTTCGTGAAGGAGCCCGGGTTCCGGTGGGTGTCGCCCAGCACCCAAAGCCGCCGCTCACCCAGTTCCTCCGGTGTGCCGTAGCCGTTGGGAACCAGGGAGTCCTCGTGATCCGCGGCATAGAGCTGCCAGGTGATCGCCAGCTGGCGCAGGTTGTTGATGCACTGCACCCGGCGCGCCTTTTCCTTCGCCCCCGAGAGCGCCGGCAGCAGCAGGCTGGCCAGGATCACGAGGATCGCGATCACCACCAGCAGCTCCACCAGACTGAATCCGCGACGGCGCGCGCGCCCCGGCAGGGACGACACGCGTGGCGCGGCGAGGACGAACATGTGCGCCGAGGATAGCACCGCCAACTCGCAATCGAAAGAGCGGGCTCGGCACGCGACCCGCCCGCCGCCTACCGTTCGCGCGCCAACCCCCAAACCCTGCCCCCCACCCCGGCCATGCCGAGTCTCTTCGCCGATCATCCCCGCGGGCTGACCACGCTCTTCTTCACTGAGATGTGGGAGCGCCTCAGCTACTACGGTATGCGTGCCCTGCTCGTCCTTTTCATGGTCGATCAGGTTCAGAAAGGCGGACTCGGCCTCACCGACGAGACCGCGAATGCGATCTACGGTCTCTACACCGCCGCGGTCTACCTGGCCGCTCTCCCGGGCGGCTGGCTGGCCGACCGATTGCTGGGCGCGCAGCGCGCCGTGTGGATCGGCGGCATCCTCATCGCCTGCGGACACTTCGTGCTCGGCATTCCGACGGTGCAGACGTTTTTCCTCGGCCTGATCCTGGTGGTGCTCGGGACCGGCCTTCTCAAACCCAATGTCAGCGCGATGGTCGGCGCCATCTACCCGGAGGGCGGCGGACGTCGCGACGCGGGCTTCACGCTCTTTTACCTGGGCATCAATGTCGGGGCCGCGCTCGGCCCGCTCGTCTGCAGTTCGCTCGGCGAAAACGTCAACTGGCACTATGGATTCACGGCCGCGGGGATCGGCATGGTGGCCGGTCTCGTGCAGTTCCGGTGGACCCGACATCACCTCGGCGAGGCCGGGCTTCGTCCGCCCCACCCCCCGCGCGACGTGCGTCCGCTGTGGGCAATCGTCGGTCTCGTGCTCGCAGCGCTCGCGACCGTCACGGTCCTGGCCATGGCCGGAGTCTGGCGTCCCGACCCGATGCGTCTGGCCGGTCATACGGCGCTCGTCATTCTCGGCCTCGCGGCGGCGTATTTCCTCTGGGCGTTCACCGCGGCAGGCCTGACGTCCACCGAGAAGAAGCGCGTGCTGGCCATCCTCCTGCTCTTCATTGCCTCGGCCATGTTCTGGTCCGGGTTCGAGCAGGCCGGCTCCTCCCTGAACCTGTTCGCCGAACGACACACCGTGCGCGTCCTCGCGGGGAAGGAGATTCCCGCCGGCTGGTTCCAATCCCTCAACGCCGTCTTCGTCATCACTCTCGCTCCGTTCGCCGCGGCGCTTTGGATGCATCTGAGCCGCCGCGGACGCCAGCCGCCGCTCGTCGCCAAGATGGCCTTCGGACTCATCCTGCTCGCGGCGGGTTTCCTCGTCCTGGTCTTCGGCTCCCGACAGGCCCTCGCTTCGGGCCCTGTCTGGCCGACCTGGCTGATCACGACCTATCTTCTCCATACCATCGGCGAACTCGCGCTGAGCCCGGTGGGGCTCAGCTCGGTCACCAAACTCGCGCCCGCGCGGCTCACCGGTCAGATGATGGGGATCTGGTTCCTCGCCACCTCGCTCGGCAATCTCATCGCCGGTCTGCTCGCGTCGTCCGTCACCGGCGACGCCACCGCCGCCATGCCGGACCGCTTCCTGCAGGTGGTGATGACCGCCGGGGGCACCGGACTCCTGCTGCTCCTGCTCATCAAACCCGTGCGGCGCCTGATGCAAGGTGTGGATTGAGCGCCCGTAGACGCGGGCGTGAAGCCTGCGCTCGGGCGCTTCCGCGACTCCATTCGCTCACTCTTTCGAGCGCCGCCTGCACGGCGGCGGCTACGTCGCATCGTACTCGCGGGCGGGCAGCCCGCGCTCGAATGCTCCCGCCACCCCAGTCGTTCACTTCATTCGCGAGTCGGAGCTCGCGACCCGCCAGGATTGGCGCGGCCTGTACGGCCGCGGCTACGGACGGGCAGGGAAAACCAGACTCGCCGCGCCGCGCGAATTGCCGCATCAACACGCGGCGCCCATGCATCACCGGATCTCCACCCCGCGAGGCGCATCTCTCGCGGGCCTCCTCGCCCTCCTCGTCGCTCATCTCTTTGCTGTCGCACCCGGCCCGCTCGCGCGCGCCGCCGACGCCGCCCCCGTGGTGGGCGCCGTCCCCGACGAACTTCGCACGCGTCTCGGGCTTCAGCCCTACTACGCCAAACACGTCGATCTCCACGGCTTCCCCATCGTCGGCTCCAGCCGCCTCACCGACGCCGCACTGCTCGAGGCGCGC
>CAZYJB010000861.1:0-1631 GCA_964647675.1 uncultured Verrucomicrobiota bacterium
GATGACGACCCAGTCCGTGGTGGCGCCGCTCACGGCAGGGGCTCGGTGAGGACCTGCGCCGGGATGGCCGCGACGCCCGGCGGCAAGGGCGGTTCAATGATCGACATCCCGGATTCGCCGAGATCCACGGGAGCGGTCAGGTCAGAGAGCCAGCTGCCGCCGTTGCGCTGGTACTCCTGCAGCAGGGGTTCGCCGAGGACATCGACGATCGAGGCCTGGGTGGTTTCGCGGATCGCTTCCAGCGCACGCACCTTCTGCTCGACGGTGAGGAGGGGGTTGGCGCGGATGCGATCCGTCTGCGACTCGACCGCAGCTCGCATGTCCCAGACCTGATTGGCGACATCGGCCGACACCTGGTGACCGACGGCAAGCGAGTGCAGCGTCTGGTAATCCGGATCGCGGGCGCGCAGGTAATCCTTGAAGCGCGCGTCGCCGAGGGCTTTCCGGATCTTCTCCTCCTGCTCGATGGCGAGGGCTTCGGCTTTGTCTTCGCGCAGGGGATCCTCGCCGCCCTGGGATAGCGCCGCCAGTTCATCCGCGCCCTCGCGGCGCAGACGGTACAAGGTCTCGAACTCCTCGCGCGAAGTGTCGAAGCCCACCAGTTCCTCGCGCAGTTGGTAGGCGATCCGGCTGGTGCCCATTTCGTACTGCTCCCGTTCCTGCGGCGTCAGTGCGGCGAGCGCGGAGTCGAGGGCTTCCTGAGCTTCGCGCATGGCCTGCGCCCCCT
The DNA here is from genome assembly GCA_964647675.1 of uncultured Verrucomicrobiota bacterium. Classification (GTDB taxonomy): domain Bacteria; phylum Verrucomicrobiota; class Verrucomicrobiia; order Limisphaerales; family CAIMTB01; genus CAIMTB01. The sequence goes on from CAZYJB010000861.1 coordinate 728, forward strand.
CTTCCGGTGAGGCGAAGCTCAACCGCTCCCGTTCTGCTTGATAGAGGCGCGCGAGGGCGGTGGCGACGGATTCGCGCTTGGCGGAATCCAGGAACTGCAGGGCGGGCTCATCCAGGACTTCGCTGCGAAGCTCGGCGAATTCGGCCTGTTGACCGGCGGTGCCCAGCAGGGTGATGAGCAGTTGGCGCCGTTCCCGCTCCAACTCCGCCAGCGCGCTCTCGCGCTCGCGCGCGGCTGCCTTCGAGGCCTCGTCCATGGGGTCGCCCGAACCCGTCGAGCGCCAGAACTCCCATTCCTTGGACGACGGCTTGAGCGCTCTGCGACGTGCGGCGAAAAGCTTGTCGACGTCGGCGCGGATGATGTCGCCGATGGTTTCTTCGGGACATCCGATGCGGCGCAGATTGGCGACGTAAACGGCGTAGTCGTCGGATTCCACGGAGCGCCAGTCGAGATCGACGGTCTGGTTGCGGATCTGGATCGGGGGCAGTTGCTGGAGACGCAGGCGCACCGGCCTCGCGCTGGTGGTGCCGGTCGCCTCCGGTACCGGCGACGGCACTTCGGCGATGTGGCGCTGGGCGTCGCGAAGCTGCCGTGACTGGTAGAGCACGAGCCCGAGAAGTCCGATCACCACTCCCGACTGAGCCGCGATGATCAAGCGGGGCCTCATGCGCAGGGAAGGTTAGGCACGCGAGCCGCGGAATCAACGGGCTTCTGCTTCGTCCGACGACTCCGACGTGTCGGCGGCGCCGGGAAGGTCACGGTCGAGGGCCGGCAATGTCGACGGTTGCCGGTCCTTTTTCGAGGCCTTCCACAGGAGCGGATGCGACCGCTTGGGAAGCGTGACCTCGCGCACGCCGGCCGCTTCGCAGGCCAGCAGGCGCACGTCGCCCTTGTGAACCTGCGG
>CAZYJB010000861.1:1641-2576 GCA_964647675.1 uncultured Verrucomicrobiota bacterium
CACAGCTTGGCGAAATCGGCTTCGGCTGCCGTCAGCGCGCCGGCCGCCTTCTGACGCACGGCCGCCGGCGCGTCGCCAACCTCACGAGCTTCCCGGCGATCGAGCACCAAATAACTCAGCGGCAGGCTGCGCAGGTCGATGCCCAGGAACTTCGCAAAATGGCCCCAGAACGGATCGGTGAACACGGCCCCCGGCGGACGCGCAAAATGATGGCACCAGTGCCGCTCATTCCCGGTCGCCAGGATGCCGCACCGACCCGAATGCGGGCAGGGAGCGACCACGCGGAAGGACTCCCGCAATCGCTCGCGGATGGCAATCAGTGCGAGGCTGGCTTCATAGGAGCCAGGCTCGACCCAAATCACGGCGGTGGCAGTGCGTAGCTGTTCGAGCAACGAATCCACCTGGGTCGACTCCAATTCGGTGAGCACATGACTCAGCAAGACGACGCCTGGGCCATCGACCCATCCCGTGGCATGGGGAACTCCGGCATGCCTCGTCGCCAGGCGCCGCGCTGCGTAGCGCATGGCCCAAGGCGAGCGATCCACCCACCGAACGCCTGAAATGCCATCGGAACCGAAATGATCCAGCACGGCACGCGTCGCGATGCCGGATCCGCAGCCCCAGTCGACCAGTTCGCCGGGCGGAAGCGTCCAGCCGAGGCGCGTCAGATCCGCGAGGACGAAATCCCACTTCCATCCGATGCGCTGCGCGAAGGTGGCATCGTACTGGGCCAGGTCGTCCTCGTGACGCCAGTAATCCTGCGTCCCTGCGGTGCCCTCCAGAAACCCGCGTCGCAGCCGTTCAAGACAGATCCAATCCGGTTCGAACAGGTCGGTGGCGGGCGACGAACCGGTGCCGGTGGTGGGACGACTCATGTTGGAAGCAGCGCATCGAGCGCCAGCTTGCGGAGCCCGAACTGGTGGCGGAGGTCCAGG
>CAZYJB010000862.1:0-2567 GCA_964647675.1 uncultured Verrucomicrobiota bacterium
GGCTCGAACAGCACCTTCAGGAGGCGGGCTTCCGCTGGTTCATGGTCGATTCGCACGGCCTGCTGCACGCCACGCCACGCCCGCGCTACGGTGTCTTCGCGCCGCTCTTCACGCCCAACGGCCTCGCGGCCTTCGGACGCGACCTCGAATCCGCCAAGCAGGTTTGGAGCCGCGACGCAGGGTATCCCGGCGATCCGCGCTATCGCGATTTCTACCGCGACATTGGATTCGACCTCGAATTCGACTACGTCCAACCGGCGCTCCCCTCGCCCGGGCACCGTGGGTTCACCGGCATCAAGTATCACGCCATCGGAGTCGACGCCGCGGGCGAAAAGCGACCCTACGATCGCGAAGCCGCGTTCCGCGCCGCGGACGATCACGCCGGCCATTTCCTCGATGCGCGCATCCACCAGGTGGCGCATCTCGAGGGCGTGCTCGGCCGCCCGCCCATCGTCGTCTGCCCCTATGACGCGGAACTCTTCGGCCATTGGTGGTTCGAAGGCCCCACCTTCCTCGACCTGTTCGTACGCAAGGCGGCCTGCGACCAGCAGACCTTCCGCCTCGCCACGCCGCTCGACTACCTGCGCGAACAGCCGACCCAGCAGGTCGGCCTGCCTGCCGAATCCACCTGGGGCGAGGAGGGCTACTACCGGGTCTGGCTCAACGAGACCAACGAGTGGATCCTGCCGCATCTCGACGTGGCCATGGAACGCATGCGCGACCTGGCGGCGGCTCGACCGGATCCGGAGGCCCTCGCGCGGCGGGCCCTGAACCAGGCCGCGCGGGAGCTGCTTCTCGCGCAGTCCAGTGACTGGCCGTTCATTCTGCGCACCGGCACCAGCCCGGAGTATGCGCGCCAGCGAGTGACTCGCCACCTGCTTCAATTCATCGAGTTGCACGAACAACTCACCACCACGCGCGTGGACGAGAACCGCCTGGCCCAACTCGAAGCGGCCGCGCCCCTCTTTCCCGCCATCGATTTCCAGCACTGGTCCAGGCCGGTGAGTTAGCAACTCGTCTGAATAGGCAGGCGCCCGGGTCGAGTGAGCCAGTCAGACACCCGGAATTCACACGAATCAGGTGAACAAGAGCTGATTCGTCCGCTTTCACTTCTTTATCACTTCACACTTGCGCCAACCGACTCACGGGGAGTAGCGGTGGGCCATGCTTGATGGAGCGCTCCAGCCCGGACCGGGCGGTCGCCATCAACCCCGGGCTGGAACCCCTCCCGAAAAGCGGGGCTCCGCGGCGGCAGATCTCCGTGACGCCGCGCCCGCGCCCTCGACGGTTTCACCCCTGCACGGCCGTCTGACAGCCGCCCCGCGATCATGATCCCCTCCCCCTCCGCCCCCCTCCGGTCCGCGCGACGCTTCCTGCAGCTTCACGCCCAAAAGATCGGAGTGCTGGGTGCGGCAGGATGGCTGACCGTCGTGCTCGTTTCGTGCGCCACGTCCGTCACGCGCACGGTGGACCTCCCGCACTCGATCCCCGGCGCCTCCTACGTCGGTTCCGAGGCGTGCGCACAGTGTCACGAGTCGATCAACAAACACTTCGGCGGCTCGGCCCACGCCACCCTCATCGCGCGCGGGCCGAACGCCGTCAATGTCGGCTGCGAATCGTGCCACGGCCCGGCCAGCGTCCATGTCGAGAGCGGCGGTGCCGCACGCACGGTGATCCATCCGCAGCGCAACCCGGAAACCTGCTACGAGTGCCACGCGCACCTGCGCGGCCAGTTTTCGCTCGTCGACAGCCACCCGGTGGCAGATGGCCGCATGAGCTGCTCCGCCTGCCATGAACTGCACCGCGGAGACGCGCATCGTGGGGGCGGCACCCAACTGCTCGCGCAAAACGACACCTGTCTGCAGTGCCACCCGGCCCAGCGCGGTCCCCACGTGTTCGAGCACGAGGCGACGCGGGAGGGCTGCGTCTCCTGCCACGAACCCCACGGCTCGGTCAACCAACGCATGCTCTCCGAGCGCGGTGCGATCCTCTGCCTCAAGTGCCATTTCCAACGGCAGACCAGCCCGGGCCGCCTGGCGATCGGCACCATCGACCACACTCCCTTCCTCTCCCGCGGCACCTGCTGGAGCGCGGGCTGCCACGAGGCCGTCCACGGCTCCCAGGTGAGTTCCTCGCTCCGCTTCTGAACCCGCTGCCGCCATGAACTGCCTCGTCCACCTCGCCCCGCGGCCCGCCCGTAGCCTCCAACTCCTCTCCGCCGTGGCCGCTCTGGCCGCGCTCGGCCTGCCTCTGCCGGCGCGCGCAGCGGATCCCGAACCGAAGTCAGACGCCGCGCCCGCCGCCGCCACCGCTCCCGTCGCGCAACCGGCCGACACCACGCCCGATGGCGCGACCGCGGAGGCCAAGCCGGAGGAACCCGCCGCCGTGGATGCCGCGCCGGGAGAGTATCGCAACTGGTTCAACGTCTCGGTCGGTGGCCTCCTCGTGGATGGCGACCAGGACACCGCGCGCCGACGCCTCGGATTGCCTGCGTCCGCCTTCGGCGGCGTGGTGCGCGAGCGCCGTCGGCTCGATGAAGCAATTACCGCCACGCGCGCGATCGAAAG
>CAZYJB010000863.1:0-2558 GCA_964647675.1 uncultured Verrucomicrobiota bacterium
GACAGCGAGTACGCAGCCGGCCACGCGCTCGACAGCCTGGCCGGGCGACCGGGTGTCGTACTTGACGATGCACTGCATCTCGCGGTCTCGATGCGCTCTTTCCGTGCTGAGAATGTCTCCGCCTTCGTCAAAGCCCTCCTCGACCATGAAGCGGGCCGCGCGAAAGAACTGCTACAACGAGTGCAAGAGCGGTATCCCATCGTTTTGACCCGTGACCTGAAAAGGGCCAAAGCATGGATTCGCAGGAATGGGCGCGGCTCCGAACGTTTTGGCATGGTCACGTCCTCAGCCGCTCAGCGTCTTAAACCCCACGCCATCGACGTGCGAGTGGAGATTGATCCGGTCCCCTGGTTCCTCAACGACTTGGACGACCCACGGTCGAGCACCTACCTTGAGGACGCAGCCACTGAATTCCAGGTCCAAGGTCTTGAACTTGATTGGGTCTGCGTCGCTTGGGACGCAGACTTCCGTTTCACAGGATCGACTTGGAATTTCCACTCCTTCGTCGGTGACAGGTGGCAAGCCGTCCGCAAACCGGATCGCCAGCAGTTCCTCAAGAACGCCTATCGCGTGCTCCTCACCCGAGCCCGCCAAGGAATGGTGATCTTCGTCCCCGAGGGTGACGGTGAAGATCACACGCGTAAGGCCGCCTTCTACGATGGCACCTATCAGTATTTGCGTCAGGTGGGTGTCCCATCCATCTGATGTTTGGCCCACGATGGTCTGTGAAGCGGATCGGGCTCGTGGCACCACGTTTCTCAAGTCGATTCGGGCGGTTTGCTATCGAGCGCCGCGGTGTCTGTCCACCCGCGAACCCCGAAGGCGATCCAGCAATCCGGGTGGCGAGCCGGCAGTCCTGAATGATGATGAACGCCATCGGCAGTGCCCTGGGCCTTCGGAGAACCGGAAACGCCGGGCCGCTGGGTCGAGACTGAAGTCCCTCCCACACACCGCTGGTTTCCACGAGAGTCGCGGCGTAGGCTGCTTCCCTGCGGGATGGACGGGAAAACGCTCCAGTTCTACTCGGAACACGCACCATCGCTTGCGGCGCGGTACGCCGGGGCCGAGAGCACCGCGGCCCGGCACTTTCAGGCGGTTTTCGGAACCGCCAGTCGGATTCTCGATGTCGGCTGTGGGTCCGGGCGCGATCTCCACGCGCTCGTCGAAGCCGGGTTCGATGCCGAGGGCGTCGATGCGTGCGAAGCCTTGCTGACCGAAGTGAAGCGGCGGTACCCGGCTCTGTCCGACCGCATTCGGCGCGATTCGCTACCGGCTCTGGGCACGGTCCCAGACGCCAGTTTTGACGGCATCCTATGCTGGGCCGTGTTGATGCACGTGCCGGCGGAGCGGCTCTGCGACACGCTGATGAACTTGCGCCGCGTGTTACGACCTGGCGGGCGACTGCTGATTTCCACGCCCCTGCAGGGACCGTCAGTCGATTCCACGACGAACCGCGACGCGGACGGGCGGTTGTTCAACGAGGCGCCGCCGGAGCAGTTCCAGATCCTGTTTGAGAACGCGGGTTTTCGTCGAACCAATCGTTGGGATTCGGGCGACACTCTCGGCCGGACGGAGCGAACCTGGGCGACGCAGGCATTCGTCCTCGATGGGAAGACTCCAGCATCCGCTCGAATGTCGGGGTGAACCAAATGAATACCGTTGCCGATCATGGTAGTTCCGGGAGCGATGGTGTTCCTGGCACACTTTCCAAGCGTCCCTCGCTGCAATTGGCACGACCTGGACGAAGGGCGGTAGGATCGCGGCAGATCACCTGGTGATGCAACCCGACTGGGAAAACTGGCTGGAGCGGCTTTACGACTTGCGCCGTGACAAGAGCGGTTCGCATGAGCGGCCGCATAAGCCCGCCCTATTGCTCAGCATCATCGACCTTCTTGATCGGGGTTTACTGACGCAGAATGCCGTGCCGCTGTCGGAGGAGCTCGTCACCACGTTTCGTCAAATCTTCGCGGTCGTCCGACGACGGAATGATCAGCCCACCATTCAAAACCCGTTCTTCCACCTTTCAGGCGATGGGTTCTGGCATCTCGTGCCCCCGGCGGGAACGGAGCCCCTGTATCGCGAGGGCCAGGTCACTGGCGCTCCCAGCATCGGGCGGCTGCGGGAAGCGGTTCGCTACGGTCGGTTCGACGACGGATTGTGGCAGTTGTTGTCTGACCCCATGGCGCGGCATCAGCTACGCGAAGCCCTCATCGCTCGTTACTTCCCAGGGGACCGGGAACGCCTGGCCGCCATCGCGGCCCGGAGCAGGAAGGTCACGACCGAACAGGTTTTGCGCGAGGAGCCGCCGGCCCGACGGGATGCGGCATTTCGTAGGACCATTCTCGAAATCTACGACTACCGCTGCGCGGCCTGTGGGGTGCGCGTGATTCTCGACCAACGCATCTCGCTGGTGGAAGCGGCCCATTTGATTCCTTTCGAAGTCAGCCGAAATGACCGGCCCACGAACGGAATCGCGCTGTGCCCCAACCACCACTGGGCCATGGACCGGCATTTGATTGCGCCCTGCCCGGACAGTGCCCGAGAGGCGGGAGTCTGGC
>CAZYJB010000864.1:0-2557 GCA_964647675.1 uncultured Verrucomicrobiota bacterium
GAACCCACCGCGGCCGGCTTGGGTTGCTGCTGCTCCGCGACGATCCACTCGCGCACCCGCGCATGCGCTTCCGCCGCCGGCAGCGCCCCGCTGTCGAGCTTCGCGAGCATCGCCTTCTGGGCGAGGTAGTCCTTGTTGAGGACCCCCGCCTTGCTCTGGAGCATGCGCCAGGACTTCCGCCGTTCGACCCCGAACAGGACCATCTGACGGCTGACGGCGTAGTACTTCGTCTTGCCCCCGGTCTCCGCGCGGATGTAGGTGCCGAAGTTGGGCACGTGACTGCGGTGACCGGGGTCGAACACGCGGCGGTTCACCACGTCATCCTGGGTGATGAGCATGAGCATATCCTCGAAGCGCATGAGCTTCGCGGCGTCCTCGGCGGAGATGGACTTCACGTGCTTTCGGAAGCGGCCCTCGGTGACCGCCCAGTGGGCCACCGTGAACTCCTCCTCCTCGCCCGTGCTGGCGTTCTTGGAGCGCCACCAGTCGCGTTCGAGGCTGGGGTTTCCCTTGAGATCGCGGGCTTCCTGGGAGGTCTCGCCGCGGCGCGGATTGAACACGAACTCGGGCATGCCGCGGGAGTCGCGCACCATCTTGGCCTGGTCCGCGGACATGTTGTCACCCACGCCGTGTTCAGGCTGGCAGGTGGTGTAGCACTGGTAGAACGCCGTGCCGCGGTATTCCAGGCCGTCGAGCATCGCCTTGTAGAGCTTGGCGGCGTTCGCGATGGACACCTGGGCCACGAACGGCGAGCCGTGGCCGCTGGTGAACGCCTCGGCGACGTTCTTCTTCTCGATCAGCTTGCCCTGCGACGCGACGCCGAACTGGTTCATGTCGTACCCGCCGAGCATGGTGGACGAGTCGGAGTTCTGTCCGCCGGTGTTCGAGTACACCTGGGTGTCGAGCATCAGCAGCTTCACGTTCGGACGGTTCTGCAGGATGACTTTGCTGACGTTCTGGAATCCGATGTCACCGAAGGCCCCGTCGCCGCCCACCACCCAGACCTTGGGCAGCTCGCGGATCTCCTGGTCGGTCATCAGGGTGTCGTCCAGGTGGGTGAGCGTGAAGGCCTCCGCTTCCGAGACGACTTCGCCATCACGCGCCAGCAGTGCGTCGGTGAGCCGTTCCGGCACGACCGAACGGCGCGCGTGCGAGAGGATGACCGACTCCGCCATGAGCCAGGAGATGGTGGCGCCGTCCTGGAACAGCGAGTTCATCCACGGGTACGGATGGGGATTGGACGGCGGCGTGGATCCGTAGACCGTGTTACAGCCCGTGCTGGCGCCCATCAGCATGACTGACATGCCGTCGGCACGACGTCCGTCGGTGGCCTGGAGATGGCGGTGATCGAAAGCGTCGCGCTCGAGCACGGCAGCGAGGCCGAGAGCGATCTGGTCGTCCGTGATGGGACCGTGGGCCTCCTCGTGACCGGCGATGCGGTGCAGCGTGTCCTCGTCGTTCTCGCCGCCGAGTCCCATGACCACGTGGGCGAACAACTGGCGGAACCGCTGGTACTGGGACTCGTCGCGTGCCTTGAGCGCGGCGAGGCGCGCGGTTCCCTCACCTTTCAACCGGGCCGCCTTGCCGGTGAGGCGTTCGGCCTTGCGATGGTACAGCGGGCGCATGTACGCCTCGGTGACCGAGGCGGCGGCGCGCAGGATGCTCTTCTCGCCGCAGCCGGCGCAGGCGCCATCGCCGGAGACGAGCGCCTCGTAGTTGCGGCGCACCATGAGATGGTTGCGCAGGGAGGCCTCGCGCGACTGCTCCGGCGTGAGGTCGTTGTAGAGCCCGAGGTATTTCTGCGGCGTGTCGGGCAGCAGGCGGGAGAAGATCTGCGCGGTGGTGAGGTGGGCGTTGAGATCCTCGGTCTCGCGCGTCATGCGCAGGGCGTCGTGGTCGCCACAGACCTGGACGCACTCGCCGCAGCCCTTGCAGAGGTCGCTGACGAAGATGGCGAAGAGACCGCCCTGGCCCGGGCTCTTCTGTTCCACCGAACGGAAGATGGCGGGGACATTGGCGTAGGCGAGCGGAAGTTGGTCGAGGATGCCGAGGAACTGGGTGAGCGAGGCGGCGCCGAAGCCCTCGACCCGTTGCACCTCGTCGCGCACGAGATCCTTGAACGGCGTCTTCTCGCGCTTCTTCACCACCTCGTTCATGCGCGCGCGCACGCGTTCCTCGACCCCCTTGAGGGCGTCGACGAGCAGCTTGCGGTCGGTGGGATTCGACACGTAATGGATGGCGGCGGTACGCAGGACAGTCGAGACCTCCTGGGCGGTGTTGGGCAGCGCGGTGTCGGGGCACGCGGTGATGCATTCCATGCACTGCGTGCAGTTCTCCGCGATGTAGACCGGCGTCTCGCGGCGCGCGACGTACTTGGATTGCGTGGCCCCTGTGCCCGCGGCCATCACGCCGAGCGAGGCCAGTGCGCCCGCCGGCTGGTGGTAGCCGAGCCCGGAACGGTACTCCGCATCGAATGCGGCCAGTGACTGGAACGGCGCGCGCTCCTGTCCGGCCGGACGCGCAATGCCCGGAGTCGCGCTGCCGCAGCCGGCCGTGG
>CAZYJB010000865.1:0-2554 GCA_964647675.1 uncultured Verrucomicrobiota bacterium
CCCGCGTTTGCTGGGCACCCCGACGACCGGCGATGACGGACCCGGACCGACGGGCGCGGGGCCTTCGGGAACAACCTCCGATTCGACCGATGCCGGCACCGGTGACGGTGCGGACGCAGGGGCCAAGGTCGGCGCCTTTACCGAACTGCTCGAGGAAGTCGTCGATGGCAACCATCGCGTGCTCGTCTTCAGTCAGTTCACGCGCATGCTCGGACTCCTGCGCGAGTCCCTCGACCAGGCCGGCCTGCGATATTGCTACCTCGACGGCTCCACCAAGGCGCGCGGCGAGGAGGTCGCCCGGTTCCAGAATTCACCCGATATCCCCGTCTTCCTGATCAGCCTCAAGGCCGGCGGCGTGGGACTCAACCTCACCGCGGCCGACACCGTCATCCACTTCGATCCCTGGTGGAATCCCGCGGTCGAGGATCAGGCCACCGACCGCGCCCACCGCATCGGCCAGCAGCGCGTCGTCACGAGCTACAAACTCGTCACGCGCGGCACAGTCGAGGAGAAGATCGTCGAGCTGCAGAACCGCAAGCGCGACCTCCTGCGCGGACTCCTCACCGGCGAGGAACAACTCTCGGGCGCGCTGAACTGGGACGAGATCCAGTCCCTCCTGGCCTGATCTTCGCGGCCCGGACCTGGCCCGGCGCGACGCCGCCCGGGACGCCGTCAGGTTTCGCCGGGCACGGAACTCGCGCCTTTTTTGGCCTCCCCAGGCCAACCCTTGCTTGGCATTTCAGCGCAAGAATTGTTTAGCATAATTACTCGTCATCAGGGTTTTGGATATGGATAACTAATCGTGGACTGAGGCCGAAAGAGCGCGAATGAAGAGGTTCAGCCGAAAATCGAAGACCGACCCTGACCTCGTCACTCCGCGCCTCCCGATGTCGCAGGCCGTCGACTCCACCACCTCCAGACTGACACCATGAAAGCTGCACTCATCGACTCCTGGCGTACCCTGGCCCGGATCGGGTGCCTCCTACTCGCAGCCGCAGGTCTGGCCCGCGCTGCGGAGCACGAGACGCCCGGCGTCGAACCGCTTCCGGCCGACTCGAAGGTCGTCCACCCCTGGCCGGGCGGCGTCGATCCCCGCCCGACCCTCACCTCCATCGGCGGCGCCTCCGATCCGGCCCAGTTGCTCCTGAAATGGACCGGATTCCTCGGGCCGTACAAGGTCGAGCGGCGCACGGACGCGGCCGCGGGAACCTGGGAGGACGTGGTGGGATCGACGACGGAGCTTGCCGCTCACGTGCCCTTGGCCGGGGCTTCGGGCTTTTTCCGCGTGAGCGGACCCCGCCCCGTGTACCTGAGCAGCAGCACATGTGTGGCCTGCCACAAGACGGCGCACTCGGGCTGGCAGGATACTCGCCACGCGCACGCCCTCGATACCCTCAAGCGCATCGGCCAGCACAACAATCCGAACTGCCTGCCATGCCACACTGTCGGGTACGGATTGCCGGGAGGTTTCGTGAGCGAGGCCTCCACGCCGCTGCTTGCCGGTGTGCAGTGCGAGAACTGTCACGGCCCGGGCGGCAACCACGTGGGCGATCCGGGCGACCTGTCGGTTCGCCCAGTAGTCAGTCTGGCCTCCATGACCTGTGGCGGCTGTCACACCGACGCCCATCATCCCACCTACGACGAGTGGCTCACCTCGCCCCATCACGAGGTGAATCCTGAACTGGTGACGGGGTTCATGAACACCAACCTGGTCGCTGGTCAGGCGCGCATGCGCGCCTGCGGCGCCTGTCACTCCGGTGCCGTCCGGATGGCCATGCTCGAGGGCGCCGAGGCCAACCCGCCCGTGCAACTCCCGCCGATGCCGTCGGGCGATCACGCGGCGCACACCGGCATCACGTGCGCCGTCTGCCATACGGGCCACGAGAAGACCGAGTTCGGCGCGCAACTCCGCAATCCGCCGTTCTCGATGGGATTCTACTCCTATGCCACCGGCACCAACACGAACTTCACACTGCAGTATGACGCGAACGTCAATCTCTGCGGACAATGCCACAACCAGCGCGGCGCGCGCTGGCAGGACACATCGCGCCCGCCGCACCACTCGCCGCAGTACAACGTGCTCGTAGGGCAGGTGGGATTCGAGATCGCCAATCCGCGGCACTCCAGCCATCGCGACATCGCCAAGCAGTGCACGCACTGCCATACGCATCAACACAGCGTGGCCAGTCCGAGCGAAGAGGAGCCGAACTACACCGGCCATTCCTTCCAGCCGCTGCCGGAGAACTGCACTCCGTGCCATACCCCCGAGCAGGCCGAAGCCTTCATCGGTTTCACTCAAACGCTTACCAGCAACGGCATCGGCGAGGTCAAAGGCCTGCTCGACCAGTGGGGCGAGACCAAGTCGCCCGAACCGCTGCGCACCAAGTACGGGAAGCTGACCTGGGAGTACAACAATGCCGGCCAGCTCAGCGCGATCCCTGGCCAGACCGTGCGAGGTCCGACCACCGCCGAGCAGACCGTGGTGCCGGACGGCATCAAACAGGCGCGATTCCTGGTCTATCTCGTCGAGCATGACGGTTCGAAGGGCGTGCAC
>CAZYJB010000866.1:0-2553 GCA_964647675.1 uncultured Verrucomicrobiota bacterium
ACCTCCGGATTGGTGATCTGCAGGAGCTCGTTGTTGCCCTTCAGATCCTTGCCCTTCCAGTCGGCGAACCGCGTGCCGCGGAAGGCGGCCTCGTTGAGCTTAAACCGCTGCACCATGGTGCCCATGGCGCCGTCGAGGATGACGATGCGCTGGGCGAGCAGTCGTTCGAGGGGATGCACGTCAGGGGCAGGATTCATGGGATTCAGGCATCGGCTCCGGCGATGCACGGCGCGCACGTTGGCATTCCTTCGGATACAAATCAAGATATCCGGATGCGTTGATATGACATCCAGACCGACGTGCCGGGCAGGCTGCGTATCGGTGGTTTCGGGGGTCCACTGGAGCAGCGTCGGCGCAATCGAGGCGCGGAGTTCGCCAAACCCTGCGTGGTGGAGGTTTCTGGTCGCGGGCAGGATGCTCGTATGTGGATCTTCCGATCTCCAAACCGGTTTCTGGTCCTCACGCTTCTCTGGCCGATGTTCGGTGGGGGTTGGCTGGCGCCCGCCGTGGAATCCCTGCGACCTCCGGCGGTCCCGCTGGTCGCGTGCGATCCGTACTTCAGCATCTGGTCGCCAGCCGACGAACTGACCGGCGCGGAAACGGTTCACTGGACCGGCAAGCCTCATCGCTTGGGCGGCTGGATCCGCATCGACGATCGGACCTTCCGTTTCCTGGGTGCGACGCCGGACGGCGTGCCGCCGTTGAAACAGACCGGCGTGATGGTGTGGCCGACGCGCACCGTTTACGGGTTCGAAGGGGCGGGCGTCGCGGTGACGGTGACCTTCCTGACTCCGGCGCTGCCCGATGATCTCGAAGTCCTATCGCGTCCGGTGACCTATCTGAACTTCGAGGTGCGCGCCACGGACGGACGGGAACACGAGGTGGCCATCGGAATGTCCGCCTCGGGCGACGTGGCGGTGAACCTTCCTGATCAGCGGGTGAAGGGGCGGCGCCTCGAGGTGCGCGGCGGGTTGGCGGCGGTTTCCTGGGCATCCGAGGAGCAAGCGGTGCTCGCCAAGCGTGGGGATGACCTGCGCATCGACTGGGGCGAGTTCTACCTGGTGGCGCCGAAGACGTTTCTCGCGGGCAGCTTCCTGGGCGAGCGGAGTATCCTGGATGCGGCGATCCGCGAATCGGGACACCTGAGCGGGAATGGGTCTGGCCTGGTTGCGGGGCGCGCGGGTGACCTGGTGGCGGGACTGGTGCTCGATGCGGGGCGCGTGGCGGCCGCGCCGGTGGAGCGTTGGGCCATGCTCGTGTATGACGATCAGTTCTCGATCCAGTACATGAAGCGCAACCTGCGTCCGTACTGGCGGCGCCATGGATGGGAGGCCGCGGACCTGATTGCCGCGTCGGCGCGCGAGCGGGAGGAGTTGGGGACACGGTGCCGCGCGCTGGATGCAGAGCTGATCGCCGATCTTGAGCGGGTGGGTGGCGCCCGGTACGCGGGCCTGGCGTCGCTGGCCTACCGCCAGTGTTTTGCCGCCGGCAAGTTTGTCGCGGACGCCCAGGGCCGGCCGCTGCAATTCTCCAAGGAGAACCATTCGAACGGGTGCATCGCGACCTCTGATGTTTTCTATCCGATGGCGCCGCAGTTTCTGCTTTTCGGACCCACGCTGACCAAGGCCTTCCTCGTGCCGTTCATGAACTACGCGGCGAGCGAACGCTGGACCTTCCCTTTCGCGCCGCACGATCTGGGGACGTACCCGCACGCCAACGGCCAGGTGTATGGAGGCGGCGAACGCACGGAGGAAAACCAGATGCCCGTCGAAGAGAGCGGCAACCTGCTGCTCCTCATGGCCGCGCTGGCGAAGATGGAGGGGAACGCGGATTTCGCCTCACTCTACTGGCCGCCGTTGGCGCGCTGGGCGGACTATCTGGCGTCGAAGGGATTCGATCCGGAGAACCAGTTGTGCACCGACGATTTCGCCGGCCACCTCGCGCACAACGTGAATCTCAGCGCGAAGGCAATCTGCGGATTGGGCGCCTTTGCGAAGCTCTGTGAAATGCGTGGCGAGAAGGAGACGGCGACACGGTTCCGCACCCTGGCCGAGGACTTCGCCCGGCGCTGGGTGCGTGAGGCGGACGAGGGCGACCACTACCGCCTGGCGTTCGACAAGCCCGGTACCTGGAGCCAGAAGTACAACCTCGTCTGGGACCGCGTGCTCGGCCTGAACCTGTTCCCCGCCGAGGTGGCGCGGAAGGAGATGTCCTACTATCGACGGCTTCAGAATCCCTATGGCCTGCCGCTCGACAACCGTGAGACGTACACCAAGCTCGATTGGATTCTCTGGACGGCCACGTTGACTGGCGACCGGGCTGATTTCGAAGCTCTCGTGGATCCGGTCTGGCGATTCGTCAACGCCACACCCGACCGATCGCCGCTCACCGACTGGTACCAGACCGTGACGGCGAAGAAGGTCGGGTTCACGGCGCGGCCCGTGGTGGGCGGAGTCTTTCTTGCGATGCTGCAGGATCCCGCGCTGTGGACGAAGTACGCCCGGCGCGATCGCTCGGGAACCACGGGTTGGGCGCCGATACCCCAGCCTCCGA
>CAZYJB010000867.1:0-2552 GCA_964647675.1 uncultured Verrucomicrobiota bacterium
TTGACACCTTCTTCGCGGGTTTCGCCGCGAAGCACTTCTTCTCCACGTCCTCTGTCGCATTCTTTCAGAACCGCATCACCCCCTGACCGCCGCCGCATGCTTGACGAAGACGGCCTCTCTTCGATCTCCGCGGCTCATCACATCATACCGACCGTCCGGGACGTGGATTCTCGATGCTCTAGCCATGGCCACGCCGGAATCAGTTTCCTTCAATTGTCGATTGTCAACGTTTGCCCCATTGCCCCTCCCCTGTCTTCAGAGAGCGGCAGAATGGGTAGGAAGGAGTCTCCCGCGCACGGTCCGACCGCTCACACTGCCTGTCGCGATCGGGCCGGCGTGCCAGGAGCCCAGAGCGTCGACGAGCTTGTCGGGGAGCTGGGCTTGAGCCCTCATCGATTCTTCGCTCGGCGCAAGCCCTGCCCCCTGGCACCGCTGGGCGGGGGCAATGGGTGATGCGAATGCCACGTGCGCAGTAGCCCCTCAGGCGCCGGCGGTCGGCATTGGGCACCAGTTTGCGAGCCCGATGGCGCGGGCCGTGATTCAGACAGGCTCTCAGGTGCTCCAGCTCTCGAGGACGGGCCCCAACCTCAGTTTGGCCTGCGGGGGGTGATCGTCATCCTGCCCGAGGAACAGGTGAGCGTCGCATTCGCTTGGGCGCGTACCTGCACGCGGGCGCCCATATATGGCCCCTCGGTGACAACCACACCGTTTAATACGATATGGCCCGACCTAGTATCCACCGTCCCATCGCAAACGGCCTTGAATGAGCATCTGCTGGTGGTAATCGCGTACTCACCTGAGAACTGCCATATTGCCTTCCCTGGGGCGACAGAAAGGTAGGTGAAGACCACCTCGCCGACTCCGCATTCACCTTCGACAGTGCCCACGAGGCGCCCGTCCGGCACGGCGCATTTGTCGAAGGTGAGTTGAAGGAGCGGCTTACCATCAGCATGCGCGGTCAAGGTAAGGAGCAGCGCTAGGACCGATAAGGTCGTCAATGCAAGATGCCTGATTGCCTTCATAGATTCTGTGATGTTGCTTTTCAATGGTTTGGCTGACTATGGGTGGCTCGCTCTCATGGAGAGCCGTTTCCAAGGGGAGTAACGCCATCCGCCGGCGAAAGGGATCAGAGGATAGTTTCCTGGGAAGTTTAACCACGAGGTTGGATCGCCATTTGGCCGTTACGACAAACTGAGTGAAGCGGGGGATGCCTCGACGGGTCGGTGACCCAAACGACAAATCCTGCGCACACATTGTGCCGTCCTGGGACAGCAGTTCCTTTTGCGCGACGACACAACCGACGAGCTTTGATTTCGTTATCGTTTTGGCTCCCACAGATCAGCAAATCCACCTAGCCTCCAAGCATGAGCGACGTCACCTGCATCCTCGACCGAGTGGAACGGGGGGACGCCCGCGCCGCCGAGGAATTGCTGCCGCTGGTTTATGAAGAGTTACGCGGACTGGCAGCCTCGAAAATGGCTCACCAACCGCCGGGCCAAACCCTGCAAGCGACGGCCTTGGTCCATGAGGCATACCTGCGACTCACTGGGGGTGCCCGTGATCAATGGCAGGGTCGCGTGCACTTCTTTCGCGCCGCCGCCGAGGCCATGCGCTGCATCTTGATCGAAAATGCCCGGAGGAAGAGCCGCTGGAAGCGTGGCGGCCGGCTGGAACGAGTGAACCTGGAAGGATTGGAACTGGCCGCATCCACGCCCCCCGACACTTTGCTCGTCGTTAACGAGGCGCTGGAGAGGCTCGCGAGGGAGGATGCTCCCAAGGCGGAACTGGTCCGACTCCGCTTCTTCGTCGGTTTAACCAACGCGGAGGCGGCAAAATTCTTGGGACAATCCGAACCGACCGTGAAGCGCCATTGGGACTATGCGCGCGCCCGGTTGCTTCGGGAGATCCGGGTGCTGGCGGCAGGTGGCTGAGCCCCATCCTCGGCTCGGAAACACAACCTCCACCGACGGCTCATCCCGCGCCTGGCCCGGGCGTACCGACGGTCCATGGCAGAAAACTCGCAGGGCATGATCCATTTCGTGCCTGAATGGCGTTCTTCACGAGGAAGGGAACTGACGATGCCCCATGCAACTCAGTGAACGATGAGTCGGGAACAGGAAATCTTCGAACACGCGCTGTCGTTGCCTTCCGGGCAGGCCCGGGAAGCCTATCTATCCGACGCCTGCGGTCAGAATCGCGATCTGCGGTGCCGCGTCAACGAGTTGCTGGCGTCGTTTGATGACGTGGTTGCGATGGATTTCATGAGCACTGCCGACCGCGAGTCGGCAGCTGTAAAGCTGGCGACGGCGGCACCGACCGAGGAGGGGCCGGGCACGATCATCGGTCGGTACAAACTCCTTCAGCAGATCGGCGAAGGCGGAATGGGCGTGGTGTACATGGCCGAGCAGGAGAAACCCGTGCGCCGACGGATTGCCCTGAAGATCATCAAACTGGGGATGAACACGAAGTCGGTGGTGGCCCGCTTCGAATCCGAACGGCAAGCGCTGGCGATGATGGATCATCCGAACATCGCCAAGGTACTCGACGGCGGT
>CAZYJB010000868.1:0-2550 GCA_964647675.1 uncultured Verrucomicrobiota bacterium
GTACTCCATGAAGGTGCGCCACCAGCGCAGATGCGGGATGCCGTCGTAAGGGCGCAGCGGCGCCGGGCCGGTCCAGAGCTCGTAATCGAGTTGGGGGGGCACGGGTTCGAGCGGCGGATTGCCGTTCGCGCGCATGTGGAAATAGCAGCACATGTCGATGTGCGCGATCTTCCCGAGCAGGCCTCCTTCGATGATCTGCTTCTTCGCCTGGATCAGGTGCGGCGTGCTCTTGCGCTGGGTGCCGATCTGCACGACGCGCTTGTGTTTGCGCGCGGCCGCGAGGATGGCCTCGCCCTCGAGCACGTCGACCGAGATGGGCTTCTGGAGATAGACATCGGCGCCGGACTCGATCGCGGCGATGGCTTGAAGCGCGTGCCAGTGATCGGGCGAGCCGATGACCACGATGTCGAGGTCCCTTTCCTTGAGCATCTCGCGGTAGTCGCGATAGGTGCGCGGCTTCTTTCCGGACTTCTGACGCTGGCTGGCGATGGTGACGGCGCCGTCGAGCATCCTCGTGTCGACGTCGCAGATGGACACGATCTCGACCGGCGTCACCTGCGCGAGACGCCAGAGGTCGCTCTTACCGTACCATCCCGCGCCGATGAGCCCGACGCGGCGCGGGCGGCCGTTGGCGAGATCGGCGCCGAGGCTGCCCAGCGCGGACAGGGCGAGGGCCGAGGAGGCCGTCCGCAGGAATCGCCGGCGGTTGAAGAAGAACGGTTGGGGCGTGGCCGTGGGGTTGTTCATGTCGGTCTCAGGATGAAGGAACGCAGTGGAACACGGCGGAGTGTAGAGATCGGCGCCCGTGAATCAACGGGCGCGTGGCCGGCGCGCGGGTCGGGAAAAAACGAAAAACCGCCGCGTGGGGAACACGCGACGGTTTAGATAGGTTCTTGGGGTGGCTGGGACCCTGTTGGGATTAAGCGCGCCGGCGGGCCGCGGCCACGCCGAGCATGCCGAGACCGAGCAGCGCCACGGTGGTGCCGCCATCGGGAACGCGCGTACCCGGATCATCATTGAAGAGCCGGTAGTGCGAGGCGTTCTGAGGGCGCCCGTTGCCCGGGTTGAACTGCACGTCGTTGTTGACCGTGACCACGCCGGTCAGGTCGCCGACGTAGTAGAAGTAGTCGTTGCTCGCCCACTTCACCAGGAGGTAGGTCCAGCCAGTCACGTCGATGCTAAGCGACGTCGCGGCAGCGCCTACTTGTCCGGTGCTGTTGCCATCGTAGGCCGGCAACGGAGCAGCCGGGACGTTGGCGGGGGTATAGGTCGTGTACAGGTCACCAAAGGTGCCCACCGTGGGGCCGGAGGCGCCCGAGGTGTTGTACTGTTTGATCAGAAAGGTCAGACGCTGTGGTTCATCGCCGAGGCCTGACGGGGCACCATCATCGGACTTTCCGAACAGGTAGGTGGCATCGACGGTGACCGCGTGGGCGGCGAGCGAACCGAGCAGCAGGGCTCCCAGCAGGGCGCCGCGGCTCAGAATGTGTTTAAGGGACTTCATAGGTTGGTACGACTGAGGGTTACGACTTCTAAGGTGTGAACAGGTCCTCCTAAGAACCTTCCCTATCTAAGCAGCTCTTGTGCCATCTGGAACGCCTGTGAAATTGCGGATAAAGCCCGTTTGTCTGACCTAAGGCAGTCCGCATACGGCGGTTGCAGGTCTGTGCATCGGGCTCAGGCCACGACACCACGGCTGGCGACAGGGCGATCGCCTGCCAAAAGCAGCGGTCGAAACCCTTCAGAGGGGCCGAATGGCACTGAAGGCTTTCCTGTCACTCATCTGATGGTGAGTGACGCCCCTGGAGGCATTCCTCGACATCCAAGCAATCGACAGGTCGTGCCGGTCCCTTTCCAAAGGCGCCAACTATGTTTCAACTCTCTCGTAGTAAATCTGTTAAATAGATTCCTGACGGCCCGTCTCCGGGGGTCGCGGCAGCTTTGCGAGAACCAGAGACGAATGCCTCGTTGACGATATCGATTCAACGTGGGGGGCCGACGGGGACCCGGTTGTCCCGTTCATGGAATCCATCCGGGCAGTGGTCGCAGACCCGATCATACGCCAATCGATTCTGGGGCTCGATCAGAGGGATGACGAACCGATGTCAATTGGCAACCTGCTGATGATGAGAAGGATAGTTGATTCTGGCGTGCGAATGACACCCCCGAGGTGTCGCCGAGTTTTACACTTTGCGGACATTTTCGGCATTCCCTTGGGGGCGTCCATGCGTTGGGGAGGGCGCCCGACCGCGCCCGGCATTGGCGACGCGGTGACTGGAAAAGCGGGAGGCGTCGGGCTTCGCAACTTCCCCGTTGGAATCGATCCGCTACGGCGTGCCGGTGAGCAGGGCGAGGAGGTCGGCGAGCTGTTGGGGAGTCAGCGTGGCTTCGAAACCATCGGGCATCAGCGAGCGGCCGTCCGGCTTAAGCGACCGGATCTTCGCGCGGGGAAGGGGGGTGGTGAGGCCGCCGGCCTGTCGGATGACCAACGGGTCGGAACGTTCGGTGGAGACGAGGCCGGTGACGGATTCGCCATCGGTGGTCTCCACC
>CAZYJB010000869.1:0-2548 GCA_964647675.1 uncultured Verrucomicrobiota bacterium
CGGCGCCGCTGCTGTCGATCCCGCTGCGCATCGTGGGCGTGGTGGGCCGCCTTTATGTGGTCCTCGAATCGGATCGCGGACTCGTCCTGCTGGACCAGCACGCGGCGCATGAACGGGTGTTGTACGAGCAGATGCTGCGCCGCGGTCAGGGGGAAGGGGAGGGGGCGGCACCGTCCCAGCGCCTGCTGCTGCCGGAGACCCTCGAGCTCTCGCCCAAGGATGCCGCGTTCCTGCGCGAGAACCTGGAGACCCTGTCGCGGCTCGGAGTGGGGCTGAGCGAGTTCGGCGAACGCACGTTCCTGCTTGATGCGCTGCCGCCCTTCGTGAAGGTCGGTTCGCCGCGGAAGTTCGCCCTCGAACTGGTGGATGAATTGCGCGCGGCCGGCGCCTCGGTGAACCTCTGGCGCCTGGGCGAGGCCGTGGTGGCCAAGACCGTGTGCCGTCATTCCGTGAAGGCGAACGACCCGCTGGCCGAAGCCGAGCTGGCCGGGCTCATCGAGAGTCTGCGCCGCTGCGACATGCCCTACACCTGTCCGCATGGGCGCCCCACATTGATCGAGATGAACTTTCGCGAACTCGAGAAGCGCTTCGGGCGTGTGCAGGGGTAGAGCGCGTTCCGTTACCGCACGCGAGCGTGCAGCGCGCGCTCGAAGGGCCTTGCTCCATGGAGTTGCCGGAGGCGGTCGAGCGCCGCCTGGACGGCGTCGGCGACGATCAACGTAGCCGAAGGCGGGCACGCGTCGCCTCCATGGGGACGGCGACAGAAGCGACCTCGCTTCGTCCGGCCGAATAATGTGCTTGGTATGCCTCGGGTGCGGGATGGTATCGCTCCTGCCACCAACTCATCCATGTCGCTTTCCGTCGCCCATTCCATGTCTCGCGCCCTGCGCCGGTTCCTGCACTCCGTCGTCCTGCTCCTGGGCGGGCTCGCCCTCACCGCCGCCGGCGCGGAGATTCAGAACGAACGGATCTTCGGACCCGAAATCAAAACCGGGAACTACAAGCATCCGTCCACGATCACGGAATTGGACCAGGGCGATCTGTACCTCGCCTATTACGGAGGCGCCGGCGAATACGCGACGGAGACGCACGTCTACGGGTCGCGGCTGAAGAAGGGGTCCAGGCGCTGGTCGGCCCCGGTGCGCATCGCGGGCAGTCCGTTTTATTCCATGGGCAACCCCGTGCTGTGGCAGGCCCCGGACGGTGTGCTGTGGCTCTTCTACGTGGTGCGGCCGGGCTCGACCTGGAGCACGTCGCGCATCGGCGCGAAGATCTCACGCGATCGCGGCGTGAACTGGAGCGATTCGTTCGTCGTCTCGTGGGAGGCGGGCATGATGGTGCGCAGCCGCCCGATCCTGCTGGCCGACGGCGCCTACCTTCTGCCGGTCTATCACGAGACGGGCAGCGACCCCGATCGCACCGCGCCCGACACCAGTTCCGTGTTCCTGCGGTTCGATCCGGCGACGCGGGTGTGGACGGAGTCCAACCGCGTGTACAGCCGCCTCGGCAACCTGCAGGCCGGTGTGGTGGAGACGGCGCCCGGCCGGTTGCTCGCGCTCTGCCGCCGCGGCGGCGACTACGAGCCGGGCGACGACGGATTCGTGGTGCAGACCGAATCGACGGACGGCGGGCGCACCTGGACGCCGGGCGTCGAGACCGCCTTTCCCAATCCGAACGCCGCCGTGGACCTCCTGCGTCTGGCCAACGGGCACTTGCTGTTCATCTACAACGACAGCGCCAACGACCGCACGCCACTGGCCGCCGCGATCTCGACCGATGCCGGCAAGACCTGGCCGCACCGGCGCAACCTGGCCTCGGGTCCGGGCGACTTCGCGTACCCGACTGCGATCCAGACACGCGATGGCCGCATTCATGTCACCTACACCAGCGACGAGCGCACGGTGATCCGCCGTGCCATTTTTCGTGAGGAGGCCATTACCGGCGGAGGCGCGCGATGAAGGCGCAGGCAGGGTGGACGACCTGGATGCAGTCGGGCATGCGCCTGGCAATCACCCTGCTGCTGCTGGTGGTCTGGGGAACGGCGGGCATCGGCAAGGTGCAGGAGGGTTATCCTGCGTGGTTCAACGAGAAGTTCGGCGCGACCTTCCTCGCGTCGTTTCCCGGCCTGCCCGCCACCTATTGGATCCTGACCGCGTGCGAACTGCTGGCGGCGCTGCTCACGCTCGGATCGCTGGTGCGGCTGGAGTTCCTGGCGCGGCGGCCGCCGGTCCTGCTGCTCGCGGCGCTGACCACCAGCCTATTCATTTTCGTGGAACTGAGCCTGGGCCAGTGGCTGACGCGCGAGTACCAGGCAACGTTCCAGTTGTTCACCTACTTCTGCGGCACGCTGCTCATGTGGCGCGTGGTGGCGGGCGACGATTCGGTCTAGAATCCGTTGGTGCGCGACATGGAGGCGCGGGCGTTGATCCACGCTGCATCGCGCGGCGCCGTGCGATCGCCAGCGCTGCCGGGGCGTAGGGTGTTGGGGTCCAGCCACCGCTTCACTTCGGCGTGGCCGTCGGCGAAGGACAGACCGCTCGCGCCGTTG
>CAZYJB010000870.1:0-2547 GCA_964647675.1 uncultured Verrucomicrobiota bacterium
AGGTAGTGATAGCCGGCGTTGGAGGCACCACGTTTCCACAGCGCTTCTTCGGCGGGAGAGATGAGGTCGGCCTCGAACCTCTTCAGGTGCTCGCGCTTTTGCTCCTCGGTCATTTTGCCGTCGGCGTTGGCGTAGTCTTTGTGTTTGGAATCGAGGAACCAACCCATCTCGCCCACTTTCTCACGCTTCCGGTCGATGGCTCCGAGTTCCTCGGACCAGAACGGCGCGGTTTCCACGGCGAGAACGGTGCCCGCAAATTCCGGCAGCGCCGCCGAAGCCGCCATCGCCTTGCGGAATTCGATGTTGTCCTTGTCCACGTTCAGGCCGCCCACGCCCATCACGCCAATGACGAACGGCAGCTTCGGTGCGCCCACCTCGCGGCGCACGTCGCGGATGAACTGAGCGAGCCACTCACTGTAGCGGTCAAACCGCCCCGGCTTCCCGTGCGCCGGATACACGTGGCCGTCCACCATGTCGTTGAACCCTTGCAGCCAGACGAAACCGGCCAGCTCGTAGCCCAGCGACGCGTCGTAGCCAGGGACGATCCGCGCCGGGTCGGCGAGGACCTTTTTCACCTGCGCGATCATCAGCCGGTAGAAGTGGCCGGTGTCCCGCTTCTTCTCCGCGAGCCATTGGTCCATGTCCTTCGGAACACCGTGCCCGGGCGGACCGTAGTAGAGCTTCCTTTGGTAGTCGTTGAGCTCATACGGCCCCGCGCTCGGCGGACGGAAATCCGTGTGCAGGCTCTTGCCGCCCCACGCGATCTTGATGAGGAGCACCGGTTCATCAAACGCGGCATCCATCGTGAGGCCGAACGTGAACTCCGGCCCGATCTTCCCGCCGTCCTCCGTCGGATTGTCCCGCGCACCGTAGCCAGCGGTGAGCTTGCCCAATCCCTCGCCGTTGGCGCTCCCATCGTAGTGGCCAGTGAAATAGGAGATCCAAGCGCCTTCGCACACCGCCGGCCTGCCATCCGGTCCGCGCATCAGTTTCAAAAGCGGGGCCGTCGCCGGGTCATCGCCCAGGTAGTCAAACGTCTCGACCCGCGCGTGCCCTTCCATGTTCGACTGGCCGGCCAGGATGAAGACCTTGAGCGGTCGCGATGCCGCGGTGGCGACCCACGTCACCGTGAGGCACATCCCAACAATCAGCCACCGCATGAGAGCCCCTACGGCCGGGGTAAGCCGCCGGGCATGGGCGCGGGAAGGAAGCGCTTTCATTGAACAGGTTTTACGTTTGGCCTCGTCCGCCGTCTTGGAGCTGAATGACACCCAGCCGTGAAAACTTGCCCAGTGAAGCAGCTCGCCGCAGCGGCTCCCGGCGTTCCCGCGCCGGTGGACGTCGCGCTCTTGGAAAGCCTCTTCGACCAGGCGCCGGACGTGGCGTTCTTCATCAAGGATGCGGCGGGACGGTATCAGGTGGTCAATCGTTCCCTCGTCGAGCGGCACGGGTTGCGTCAGAAGTCCCAGGTGCTCGGCAAGCGGCCCAGCGAGATCTGCCCGGGTGAGTTCGGCCGCATCCCCGCCGCGCAGGATGCAGCCGTGTTGCGGACCGGCCGCCCGCTCCTGGACCACCTCGAACTGCACTGGTCCACCCCGCACAAGCCCGGGTGGTGCCTCACCACGAAGTTGCCGATGCGCGATGCCGCCGGGAAGATCATCGGCCTGATCGGCATTTCGCGCGACGTGCGTGCGCCCATCGGGACCCGCGAAATCCCCGTCGAGTTCGCCGCCGCGCTCGACCAGTTCGAGAACAACCTCGCTGAACCCGTGACGCCCTCGGCCCTGGCGCGTCGCGCGCGGCTCGCCCCACCCCGGTTCGCACGGCTGATGAAGCGCTTCTTCGGCCTCACCCCCAGCCAGTTCATCGCGAAGACCCGCGTCGCCGCCGCGTCGCGCTTGCTGCGCGAGACGGAACAATCCGTGGCCACCATCGCGATGGCCTGCGGCTTCTATGACCACAGCGCCTTCACGCGGACCTTCCGCGCCCTGACCGGGGTGACACCGACGCAGTTTCGGGCAGGTCGCGGTGCCAGGCTTTAGGCCCAGCCAAATCGCTCCCCGTCCGCGCGCGGTGTTTCCGCAGGCCGACTCGTCGGCCACAGCGACCTCGACGCTGGGATCGCACGGCCCTTGGTGGAGAGGACCGGAGGCGCGATCACAAAGTATCCCCGGGCGTCAGCCCGCGGTGCGTCGGAGGGAGCAGTCGCCAGATCTGGAGGAGCGGCGGAATTGCGACACGAGGTTTGGGCCTGGAGGGTCAAAACGGGGCGAGGCGTTCATCGCGGGCCACCGCCGCTTGCACGAAGGCGCTGGAATCATCCTCGGCGGAGGCAGGCGATCCGCCAGCTTTCAGGCAGCCGGCCAGTTCGCGTTCTTCCTCCCCGATCAGATCCAGGTAGATGGCCGTCGTTTCCAGGCTCGCATGGCCGAGCCATTTCTTCACCACGGGCAGCGGGATGCTGCGGGAGAGGCACGCCACGGCGTAGCTGTGCTCGCGTGGCCCTGCTGGCGCGCAGCAAAGCCGAGCTTGACCTTGCCGATCTTG
>CAZYJB010000871.1:0-2541 GCA_964647675.1 uncultured Verrucomicrobiota bacterium
GCGGTGCATCCCGGAGATTTGAAGATGAGGTTCAATGAACTGCTCGATCCGGAGTCCGCCTCGGATCCCGGCAGCTACGCGCTCGAGGCATGGAACTATCGGTACAGCGATCAGTACGGCTCCAAGGACTGGTCGGTCCGCGAACCCAACCGCGAAGGGCGTGACCCCTGGGAGGTCAGGGGGGCCACCTGGGACACCCCGACCCGGACCGTGACACTCGCGGTGCCCGATCTGCGGCCCGTGATGCAGTTTGGACTGAAGTACAACATCGACGGCGTCGCCGGGCGCCCCGCGGCCGGCGAGCTCTACGGCACCATCCACCGCCTGCACCCGCGCTGAAGCGCGTCAATTTGCGCGGCGCTCGCGGATCGACTGCACCAGGTCGGCGATCACCTCGCCGCGCGGACGCGCACCCAGGTTGCCCTTGCCGTGAACCCGCACGCTCACCGCCCCGGCGTCGCGATCGCGGCCGCCGATCACCAGCATGGTGTGCACGCGTGATTTCTCGGCGTCTTGCACCTTGCCGTTGATCTTGTTGGTGGTGTAGTCGCCTTCGGCCCGCACGAAGTTCGCGCGCAACTCATCCACCACGCCACGCGCATAGGCCACCAGCGGTTCCTCGTCGCCCAGCGTCAGTACCCGCACCTGCTCCGGCGCGAGCCAGAGCGGGAAATTGCCGGCGTAGTGCTCGATGAGGAAACCGATGAAGCGCTCGTGCGTCCCCAGCGGCGCGCGATGGATGCACAACGGCACCTTGTCGACGTTGTCGCGGTCGCGGTAGGCGAGGCCGAACCGCGCCGGCACCGCAAAGTCCACCTGGTTGGTCGCGATGGTGAACTCGCGCCCGATCGCGCTCCACACCTGCACGTCGATCTTCGGACCGTAGAACGCGGCCTCGTTGGGCACCTCGACGTAGTTGATGCCGGACTCGATCAGGACGCGGCGCACCATGTCCTCGGTCTTCAGCCAGAGCGCGGGCTCGTCGACGAACTTATGTCCCAGGCGCGCCGGGACGTGGGTGGAGAAGCGCATCTGGTACTTGTCGAGGCCGAAGACCTTGAAGTACTTCAGGTACATCTCGTTCACCGCGCGGAACTCGTCGGCGAACTGGTCCTCGGTGCAGTAGATGTGCGCGTCGTTCATCTGCAGCGCGCGCACGCGCATCAGGCCGAACAACTCGCCCGACTGCTCGTATCGGTAGCAGGTGCCGTACTCGGCGAGCCGCAGGGGCAGGTCGCGGTAGCTCTTCGGTTCCGCTGCGAAGATGCGGTGGTGATGCGGGCAGTTCATCGCCTTGAGATAGTACCGCCCGCCGATCAGCGAGATCTCCGTCTCCAGCCTCGCGATGTCGCGCTTCACCTGCTCCAGCGTGAGACCGGTCGCAGGGGGCGAGACCGCCTTCTCGAGCGACTCGGCCACTTGAATGAGGTCGGCCCGCTTCTCGCCGAGGTCGTCACGCCGCTTCCGCTCGTCCTCTTCCAGCATCTCCATCGGCGGGAACATCGACTCCGCGTAATACGGGAGATGCCCGGAGGTGCGGTACATTTTCTCCTTGGCGAGATGCGGGGTCCGCACGCGCACATAGCCAGCCTGGAACTCGGTCTCCTTGGCGAGACGTTCCAGTTCCTCCACCAACACGCCGCCCTTGGGCAGCCAGAGCGCGAGGCCGGGTCCGACGTACTCGGAGTCGAAGGCGAACAGGCCCATCTCCTGCCCGATGCGGCGATGGTCGCGGCGCTTCGCCTCCTCCTGCATGGTCACCCACTTCTCCAACTCCTCCTTGTTGCGGAACGCGGTGCCATAGAGGCGCTGCAGCTGCGGGTTCTTCTCGTTGCCGCGGAAGTACGCGCTGGCCACCGACAGCAGTTTGAACGCCTTCACGTTGCCCGTGCGCATCACATGCGGCCCCGCGCAGAGATCCACGAACTCGCCGTTCTGGAAAAAGCTGATCGCCTCGCCTTCCGGAATATCCGCCAGGCGCTCGAGCTTGTAGGTCTGACCCTTGGCGGCGAAGTGCGCCTGCGCCTCTTCGCGCGTGCGGATCGCCTTCTCGAACACCTGGTTCTCCTTCGCGATCTTCCGCATCTCCTCCTCGATGCGCGGAAAATCCTCGGGCGAGAAGCGGTGCGGCAGATCGAAGTCATAGTAGAAGCCCTCCTCGGTCGGTGGGCCGATGTCGAGGCGCGCCTCCGGCCAGAGCCGGCACACGGCCGCGGCCATCATGTGCGCCGCCGAATGGCGGAGGCGCATCAACTCGTTCATCTGCTCGCGCTGGTCGAGCGTCTTGCGCTGCACGTCGGTCTTGGCCGCGGCCAGCGGTGGCACGGGTTCGGGATTCGCTGCGTCACTGTTCATGGATCGAAAGGAGAGGGATTGGCGGGATCGGCGTGGCCCGGTGCCGCGGAAAGGTTCTCAGTGATTCTTGCCCCCGTGGTGGCACGCCAGGTCGATCACCACGGCGCTGGCCAGGATCAGCACCGGATCCTCGCCCTCCGCGACCTCCACCCCGTAGGTGTCGGACCACGAGAACCAGCGCTTGCT
>CAZYJB010000872.1:0-2540 GCA_964647675.1 uncultured Verrucomicrobiota bacterium
TCACGACATCATCCCCGAACTCTATCCCGCCGACGGCGAGCCGGTGATCGACAAGCCGGGGAAGGGCGCATTCTTTGCCACCGACCTCCACGCCATCCTCCAGAGCCGCGGCATCCGTCAGCTTGTCGTCACCGGCGTCACCACCGAGGTCTGTGTGAACACCACGGTCCGCGAGGCCAACGACCGCGGCTTCGACTGCCTTGTGCCCGCGGATTGCGTCGGTTCGTACTTTCCCGAGTTCCAGGACATGGGACTCCGCATGATCAAAGCGCAGGGAGGCATCTTCGGCTGGGTGACCGAATCCCAGCGCCTCCTCGACGCTCTCGACTGATCCCCGCTCGCTCATTCGCGACCCACCACTTTCCCGACCAACCCCATCCCACCCGCCCCGCCCTCGCCCCGCCTGCCATGAACTCGAACTCAACTCCACGCATTTGGGTGCCCGGAGACTGGAACGCCTTCTTCGGCTTCGGCACCAACATCCTGGTCAATCTGCTCACCCTCACCGCGCTGCTCCGGTTTGTGCTGAAGATGCCGGACGACCTGGTCTTCGGCCGCGTCCTGCCCGCCACCGGGCTGATGCTCTGTCTCTCGACCATCTACTACGCCTGGATGGCTTATCGCCTCGCGAAAGCGACCGGCCGAACGGACGTCTGCGCCCTGCCATCGGGCATCAGCGTGCCGCTCATGTTCGTCGTCACTTTCGTCATCATGCTGCCCATCACGCTCAAGACCGGCGATCCGATCAAAGGCTGGGAGGCGGGCCTGACCTGGGTATTCATCCAGAGTTTCGTGCTGATGATCGGCGGTTTCCTTGGCCCGGTGATCCGGCGCATCACGCCGCGCGCCGCGCTGCTCGGCACGCTGGCGGGCGTGTCGGTGACCTTCATCTCCATGCGGCCCGCGCTGGAAATGTTCCTCACGCCGGTGGTGGGCGTGACCTGCTTCGCCATCATCCTGCTGAGCTGGTTCGGCGGCGTGAAGTACCGCGGCATCCCGGCCGGCCTCGTGGCCATCGCGGTGGGCACGGTGATCGCCTGGGGCTCGAACCTTTTCGGACTGAACTTCGGCGGCCTCAGCGCGCAAGGGCTCTCCGATTCGGTGGCCAACTTCGGCTTTCACGTGCCGTTGCCCGCGTTCGGTCATGTGTTCTCCGGCTTCGAGTACCTCGGCATCCTGCTGGTGACGGCGATTCCCTTCGGCATCTCCGACCTGGTGGAGGCGATCGACAACGTCGAGAGCGCGGCCGTGGCCGGCGACAGCTTCCCCACCACCCGCGTGCTCACCGCCGACGGCGTGGTCAGCCTGATCGGCTGCATGATGGGCAACCCCTTCATCAACGCGGTGTACATCGGGCACCCCGGCTGGAAGGCGATGGGCGGTCGCATTGGATACTCGGCCGGCACGGGACTCATGGTCATCGTGCTCTGCTGGTTCGGGACGATCTCCGTCATGCTGGCCCTGATTCCGGCGGTCGCGATCCTGCCCATCCTGCTCTACATCGCGATGCTCATCGGGTCGCAGGCGTTCCAGGAAACGCCCAAGCGGCACGCTCCGGCGGTGGTCTTGTCCCTCGTGCCGCATCTCGCGGCCTGGGCGGTCACCCTCATCAACGGCGCGCTGGCGGCCGCGGGTACCATCGTGCCGGCTCTGACCGAGGTTCAACTGGCCGATCTGACCGCAAAGATGCGGAACGAGGGCGTTCTCTATCACGGGCTGCACGTGCTGGGCGGCGGCTCGATCCTGGGCGGCCTCGTGCTGGGCGCGATCGCGGCCCTGGTCATCGACCGCAAGTTCAAGCACGCCGGTGCCTTCGCGCTGGCGGGTGCGATCATGACCTTCTTCGGGTTCATGCACGGCGAACGCATCGGCATCGCCCAATCACCCATGGTGGCAATCAGCTACCTCATGGTGTCGGGCATCCTCATGGCCTGTGCACGCCTGGTGGTGGTCGCGCCGGTGCGCGAGGAACTGGAGGAGCCCGAGGGATCCCACGCCGCCGCCTGAACCCACGTGTCGCCGCCCTACCTCTCCCCAGCGTCCCCCTCCATGAACCGCCACGTCGAAGCGGATCCCTACCCATGGCCCTATCACGGCGATCTCCGGCCTGCGAACACGGCCATCGTCGTGATCGATATGCAGACCGACTTCTGCGGTCCGGGCGGGTACGTGGACCGCATGGGTTACGACCTGTCGTTCACCCGGGCGCCGATCGAGCCGATCCGCCGTGTCCTCGAGGTGGCGCGTGAACGCGGCTACCCCATCCTGCACACGCGCGAGGGACATCGGCCCGACCTCTCGGACCTGCCACAAAACAAGCGCTGGCGCAGCCGCCGCATCGGCGCCGGGATCGGGGACGAAGGGCCGTGCGGACGCATCCTGGTCCGCGGCGAGCCGGGCTGGGAAATCATCCCCGAACTAGCGCCGCTGCCGGGCGAGCCGGTGATCGACAAGCCCGGCAAGGGCTCCTTCTACGCGACCGACCTCGACATGCTGCTGCGGCGGAAATCGATCGAAAACCTCGTGCTCTGTGGCATCAC
>CAZYJB010000873.1:0-2538 GCA_964647675.1 uncultured Verrucomicrobiota bacterium
AAGCCGCGCCAGGGTCGTCGCAATAGAGAAGCGACTCTAACCCGCTTGTTTTAGGCCTAGGCACATCACCACGGTCATCAGGGCCGGAGTGCGGCCCTTGTTATCGGAGGTTGGAGTGGATGGATGGCTTCTGTTCGCGTTCTTATGTCCGTGTTTGCTATTCATGTCGGTTCCTTCCGTGTCACGTGCTTGCCCGGTTCCGGGCAAAATGGAATTAGAGAGGCAGTTTCTAACGTCACCTCGTGCCAGACATACGCTGGGCACGGCCTGTGAGAGTGGATCCTGCTTTGGCTAACCCTGACTGCCCCGGGTCGACTCATTCAGATGACCCCTCGTCCACTCTCATTCCGGTCCGGTGACTCGGTCGCAGCTCTCACCGTGGAGTGAATGCAGGCTTCGCGCCATGGGGTGAAACCCCCCCGCCAGACAGTGCGGTGAAATGGGGGTGGCTGCGGCACCCACGTTCGCGGGACCGGAAGCTCCCGGAATCGGAACTCGCACCCCGACCCCGGGTTGCGCACAACCTCTCCGATGCCGGCATCAGCGGCATCAAGTTCCGTTGACTCCTTCGGAGTCGGCGATTCCTCCCCGAAGGGTTGTGAGGCCTTCACCCTTCTGCTAGAAGCGCGGCATGAAGCCAGCCTTCGCCCCCACACCGGGACCCAGCCGTCGCCAGTTCCTGAAGGGCAGTCTGGCAACGGCTGGCGCGGCGGCCCTCGGGTCCCGCAGCGCCCTGGCCGAAGCTGCCGCCCCCGCCCCCCACCGGACCGCCGTCGATCAGGTGACGTTGGGGGAGACCGGCATCCGATTGAGCCGCCTCGGCATGGGAACCGGCAGCAACAGCGGACAGATCCAGTTCGACCTCGGCCGCGAAGGATTCAACAGTCTGGTTCGTTACGCCTACGACCAGGGGATCACCTGGTTCGATTGCTCGGAGACCTACAAGACCTTCGAGTGGATGGGCGGCGCACTGAAGGGACTGCCGCGCGAAAAGGTCTTCCTCCAGTCCAAGATTCCCGGACAACCCGAGGACATCCTCAAAGCCATCGACCGCCACCGCCAAGTCTACGACACGGACTACCTCGACAGCCTGTTGGTCCATTGCATGGTGAAAAGCGGCTGGACCGACGCGTGGAAGCGCATCCTCGATGGCTTCGACGCCGCGAAGGACAAAGGTTGGATCAAGAGCAAGGGCGTCTCGTGCCACAGCCTGCCCGCCCTGCGCACGGCGGTCGCCACGCCCTGGGTCGAAGTCCACCTCGTCCGCGTCAACCCCCAGGGTTGGCGCATGGACGGCGAGGAGGAGTCGGTCTGGAACGACAACCGGAACGAGGTCAGCCCCGTGCTGGCGCAACTCCGTGAAATGCGTGCCAAGGGCCGGGGTGTCATGGGCATGAAGATCATCGGCAATGGCGAGTTCGTGAAACCCGAAGACCGCGAGAGGTCGGTCCGCTTCGCCATGTCCCGTCCCGAGATCGACGCGGTGGTCATCGGGTTCAAGAGCCGGACCGAGATCGACGAGGGCATCCGGCGCATCAACCGCGCCCTGGTGGCGGCGTGACGCAGTCGATTCCCCTCGGGAGCCGCATCGCCTTCGGGCTCCGACCGCAGTTAGCCCGGAGGTTTGGCAGCGATTGGCCGGCGCGCCGCCGAAGCAGATGTGCGGACCAAAGCTCGTCCGCGTCGGACACCTGCCCGGCCGTCGCGGCACCTGGGAAAACGCAAAAGGCGCCTTCCGCATGCATGCGGAAGGCGCCTGGAAACTGCGAACCGGCCGTGGGTGACCCGGAAGGACCACCGACCGGCGAGCGTTGGCTCAGGGCTTGATCAGCGCCGAAGTGCGCTCACGGATCCACGCGTAGTCGACGCTGCCCGGAACCGCGCGGCGCGAGACGGTGGTGCCGACCTTGGTGCTGCCGACCTTCCACTTCTTGATTTCCGAATGGCCGTCGGCGAAGGCGAAGCCGCACGCCATGTTGTGGTAGGTGCCCGGCCAGTCGATCCACTCCGCCGTGTTCATGCCCACCGCGAAACCGGCGTCGTTCAAGCTCTTGGCTTCCTCATCGAGCAGGACCCAGGTCGAAGCGGGACCAGGCGAGGTGAAATCGGTCTCCTTGCCGTAGGTCAGGTATCGCTGTCCGAAGGTGTGCCCGTGGGCGTTGTCGAGCCAGGGGCCGTCCACCGGCCGCTTGCCGCGGTTCTGGTAAGGATTCGTGCCCACGGCCTGGCTCATCGACACCGTGCGGGCTGCCGGGACCTTGAGGCGCGCCGTCCGCTTTGCGGCGTCCGTTCCCTGATAGACGCCGATGCGCTTGTCGGCCGGGCACTTGTAGACCTCCACCGTGCCGCCGATGTAGTTCGCGAGCAGGTTGTTGGTCGGATTGCGGAAAATATCCGAATTGAACTCCTGTCCCCCACCCGGCCCGGCGGAACCCGGGCACCAATTGAATCCCGGCGTGGTGTTGCCGTCATCCGGGTTCGGCGGCAGCCAGTCGTCGTTGTCACCCGCGTACAGCTTGATCGCGAGCATCAGCTGCT
>CAZYJB010000874.1:0-2536 GCA_964647675.1 uncultured Verrucomicrobiota bacterium
GATCGAATAGGTGCGGACCAGCGCTGCGCGCGAGTCCGCCGGCGGATCGGTCCGCGCTGGTCCGCACCTATTCGATCGTGCTGTCCAACGCGTATCAGGCGTCCCTGCGCGCCGCGACCTCGGGCGTTCCGCTGGTGGCGGCGGAACGCGAGCTCGCCTCGGTCGTCGAGGGCGAGGATGGCCCGGTGTGGTTTCCTCGGCGTGACACGCCCGACCATATGTCCCGGCCGGAAAAGGACCGCTACAACGGGCTGGCGCTGGCCTTGGACAAGCTCGCTGCGCACGCCAGCAACGCGCCGCCCGCCCGCGCCATGGTGGTGGCCGATCTGCCCGAGCCTTACTCGCCGCGGGTTTTCGTGCGCGGCAATCCCTCGCGCCTCGGCGATGCGGTTCCGCGCGGATTCCTGCGCGTCCTCAACGGCGGCCAGGCGGCGCCGTTCGAGGGCGGCGGCAGCGGCCGGCTGGAACTGGCGCGCCGCATCGCGTCGCCGTCGAATCCCATCGCGGCGCGGGTCATGGTGAACCGCGTGTGGATGCACCACTTCGGCGAGCCGCTGGTCGCTTCGCCGTCTGATTTCGGCACCCGTGCCGAGCCGCCCACGCATCCCGGGTTGCTTGACTGGCTGGCCGCCGAGTTTCTGCGCACCGGCGGTTCGTGGAAACAAGTGCACCGCGTGATCGTATTGAGCGCCGCTTTTCAGCAGGGCTCCCGTACCGCCCCAGGCGTGGTCGTGAAGGCCGAGACCGATCCGCGGATGCTGTTCCGCTATCCGCGCCGCCGTCTGGATCTCGAGTCCATGCGCGATTCGCAACTGTTCGTCTCGGGGCGCCTCGACCCCACCTTCGGCGGCCGCGCGGTCGATGTGGCGGGGGATCCCTTCAACCGCCGGCGCACGGTGTATGGATTGGTGGACCGCCAGAATCTGCCGTCCTTCTTTCGCTCCTTCGATTTCGCGGCACCGGATCAATGCGTCGAACGCCGGCCGCGCACCACCGTGCCGCAGCAGGCGTTGTACGCCCTGAATTCGCCCTTCGTGATGGAACAGGCGCGCGCGCTGGCGGCGCTGCCGGAAGTGGCGGGCGCGCCCTCGGACCCCGCCCGCGCGGAGGCCTTGTTCCGGCGCGTGCTGGGACGTTCGCTCGAGCCGTCCGAGTGGCCCGGCGTGGCGCGGTTCCTCGACGAGGCGGTGGTCGAAGGACCGGACCCCTTCGGTCGTTGGGAACAACTGGCCCAAGTGATCATGGCCGGCAACGAGGCCGTGTTCCTCGATTGATGCCCTCTTATGAAACCTCCCCAAGCCTCTGGCGCAGCACTCCCTCCGGACGCGGGTGAATGGTCGTTGCCGCTATCGCTGCAGACCCGCCGCCAGGCGTTGCGCCGGCTCGGTACCGGCCTTGGCTTCCTCGGGCTCGCCGGGGTTCTGCGCGGGGCCGGACTGGTCTCGCCGGTCTCCGCGGGCTCGATGGGTCCGCTGGCAGCGAAATCGCCGCACTTCGCGCCGCGCGCCAAACACATCATCCACATCTACCTCAATGGCGGCCCGTCGCAGGTGGACACCTTCGACCCGAAGCCCGCGCTGCAGAAGTGGGCGGGCAAGGTCCTGCCGTCGGGGAATCTGACCACCGAACGTCCCCTGGGCGCGGCGTTGCCGTCGCCGTTCTCCTTCCAGCAGCACGGCCGCAGCGGACTCGAGATCAGCGAGATCTTCCCGCGCACCGCAGAGCACGCCGACGACCTGTGCGTGATCCGGTCGATGTATGCCAACACGCCCAACCATGAGCAGTCCATGCGCCTCATGAATTGTGGTGATGAACGCCTGTCGCGTCCCAGCTACGGTGCGTGGCTCACCTATGGCCTGGGCACCGACAACGAGAATCTGCCGGGATTCATCGCCATGTGCCCGGGCCTGCCCGTCTCCGATGTGTCCAACTGGCGCTCGGCCTTCCTGCCGGGCATCTACCAGGGTACCCACATCAATACGCGGAACTCGAAGGCCTCCGAACTGATCGACAACATCTCCAACGCGCGACTCTCGCGCCGCGCGCAGCGGCGGCAGCTCG
Source organism: uncultured Verrucomicrobiota bacterium (assembly GCA_964647675.1). Lineage (GTDB taxonomy): Bacteria > Verrucomicrobiota > Verrucomicrobiia > Limisphaerales > CAIMTB01 > CAIMTB01. The sequence goes on from CAZYJB010000874.1 coordinate 2,062, forward strand.
ATCTGCTGGCCGAGCTGAACGCCGCGCACCAGCGCGAACGGGGTGACGATCCCGAACTGGAAGCGCGCATCCAAGCCTTCGAACTCGCCTACCGCATGCAGATGGAGGCCACCGACGCCTTCGATCTCTCACGCGAGCCGGAGTCGGTGCGCCGGATGTACGGCGACACGGTTCAATCGCGCCAGTTGCTCATTGCGCGGCGGCTGATCGAGCGCGGCGTGCGGGTCGTGCAGTGCTATCACGGCGATGTGCAGCCCTGGGACAGCCACGACATGATCGCGGATGCACACCGCAAACTGGCGGGCGAGGTGGACCAAGGGATTGGGGCACTGCTCACGGATCTCAAGCAGCGCGGACTGCTGGACGAAACCCTGGTGCTGTGCGGCGGCGAGTTCGGGCGCACGCCTGCCGTGGAATTGCCGGCGCCCGGAACGCCGGGAAACGGCAAGGGGCGCGACCACAATCATTGGGGCTT
>CAZYJB010000875.1:0-2532 GCA_964647675.1 uncultured Verrucomicrobiota bacterium
GGACACCGTGACGATTGGGCGCGAGAAGCGGAATCGGCTGGTGTTCCGGGTGGCCGGGATAGTCGGGCCACCACGTTCCGTGCAGCGCCATAGTCCGGCCTGGAAGACCTTCGAACGGAGCCGGGGTCACCTGGAGACCCTCGCGCTCTCGAACGAGGTGAGTGTGGCCTACACCTTCCTTGAACCGCGGGTGGGCGGGGTGGGGGCGTTTTATCTGCGTGGCACCAATCTCGCGCGGGCGCAGGTGGCCGCGGGCATGGCGATCGTGCATGACGCCTCGCTCAAGGGCCTGCCGATCCAGGAGCAGGTGCTGCTGCTGGCGGAAGAGAAGAAGGCGCGCGAGACGAAGCAGGGGTTCTGGGCCGAGCCCGAGGTGATCGCGCGGATCCTCGAGGCGTCGAATCCGCAGGCGCCGGCACAGTAATCGGGCCGCGCCCCGGCGGCACAGGTCGACCGGGGTTCTAAAATTGCAAGTGTAGTCAAAAGACTCTTGCCTGCCGGGCTCACAAGTGTAAGAATCTGGTCCATCAGCCTGGAACCCGCTTCCGGGCAGCACCGGGAGACGCCTGGAGAATCCCATGGACCTCAACCTTCCCTCACGTTTCCGCTTACGCTGGTCGACCTGGCTCGGCCTGGTCGGGGCGGTCGCCGCGTTCAGCGTTCCGATCCCGCAGGCCGTGGCGCAGCCAGCCGAACTGGATCCCAGGTTCCGTGCGGCACTGGCGTCCGGCCTCAATGTCTCGACCCTCCGCAGCCTCGCCGTGCAATCGGATGGGAAGGTGCTGGTCGCTGGATCATTGATCAGCGAGGCGAACCTGCCCCATCCGGGCCTGGTGCGGCTGAACCCGGATGGCACGTTCGACCCCGGGTTCCGTCCCGCGATCCACGTCAATCAAGTCTCGGCGATGGCGGCTCTGCGCAGCGGAAAGATCCTGATCGTGGGATCCCTGCACGCCACGAACGGGGTCGTCACGCGCACGAACTATGCCCGGCTGAACGCCGATGGTTCCCTCGATCCCGAGTTCGAGGCGGGGATTCGTCCTGCCTCCATGCCCTTGGGATCCACGTTTCTGCGGGAGGTCGAAGGCGGCAAGGTGGTGGTCATGGGGAACGCGTTCCCGCGGGCGGATCAGTCGCGGTCGTCAGTAGTGCGCCTCCTCGAGGACGGTCGATTGGACGAGGCGTACGGCCGGGCGCCCATCGAAGGCGGAGTTCGCGCTTGGGCGCCGGGGCTGGGGGACGAACTCTACCTCAGCGGGTTGTTCGTTCCGCCGTTTGGGCCGTCTCCGGTCTCGGTCGTGCGCCTGCGCGGAGACGGCAGCGTGGATGCGTCGTTTCAGACTTCCGAAGTGTGGCTGAGCGATTGGGCCATGGCGCCTTCGGGCGACGGCGGGGTCTATGTGCACACCGTGGTGAATGGTGTGACTTCGGGCCTGGTAGAGCTCGAAGTGATTCGGTTGCGGCGCGACGGATCGCGCGATCCTGCCTTTCGCGCGTCGGTGAAGGGACGGGCGGATCAGGTGCTGCCCGACGGCGGCGTGATGAACCCGCCGGCCATCCGGGCGATGATTCGCCAACCGGATGGCCGCGTGGTCATCGCGGGGAAGTTCACGTCGGTGAACGGCGTGGCGCGGGTGAATCTCGCGCGTCTGGAGGCGGACGGCCGGCTCGACGAATCGTTCGATCCGAGGGGGGGTCCCACTTCGACCGTGGATTCCCTCTCGTACCTGGTCGACTCCCTGACGCCGACGCACGACGGCGGGCTCTACGTGGCGGGTCGCTTCGATCGTTACGCAAACCAAAGCCGCGCTGGACTGGTGCGATTACTTGGCGATCCCCTGCCACGGCTGCGGATGGGGCGGGCGGCAGACGGTCGGCGGCAGGCGGAATGGATTGGGCCGTCGGCAGTCGTCGTGGAGTTCGAGACGTCGCTGGATCTGATCCACTGGGTCCCTTGGCAGACCTTGACCAACCAGGCGGGTGTGGTCGCGGCGCCGTTGCCCGATGGCGATCGTGGGTTTGTGCGCGGTCGTAGCCGGTGAAAGGTTTCGGCGCCTGTGAGGGGGCGGCTCAGCAGGGGGGCTCGCCCCACCTGCTGCCGTCCAGGGGTGCCGGAAAGGTCCCACCTCTACAGCGCTATTTTAGGGATGAGAGGTATTCGAGGAGGTCACGCAATTCGCGGCGTGAAAGGAGGTCGGCGAGACCTTCCGGCATGGCGGAAAGCCCTTTTCGGCGATCGCGAATCCGGTCCTTCACCACGCGTATCTCCCCGTCTTCCGGACTGAGCAGGATGAGTTCGCCAGCGGATTCCGCGCGGACGGTTCCGAACAGCTCGCGTCCGTCGACGAGAGTCAGGTTGGCCGATTCGTATCCGGCCGAAACGGTGGCGTTGGGCAGCACGATGGTTTCGAGCAATTGGAGACGCGTCAGACGCTTACCCACGCCGTCGAGCGGGGGACCCACCGTGCCTCCGGCCCCGGCGAGCTGATGGCAACGTGTGCACTGGGTCGCGGGCTGCTCGACGAACAGCTT
>CAZYJB010000876.1:0-2529 GCA_964647675.1 uncultured Verrucomicrobiota bacterium
AGCTTGCCAGGGAGGCGGAGGGTGGCTTGGCGACCGAGGCGATGATCACGACCTCGTTTGTTTTTGGATCGTGCTGCAGCGTGAATCCGGACGCCGATTCCAGCAGGCGAAGGAATGCCCGGATTCTGGTGGCGCTTCCCGCGGCGCGCAGCTTGCGCTGGATGCTCGGACCGCGACCACTTCCGACGAGGCCGGCGGGTTGGCCGGACGCGACCCTCGCGGATGCCTCATCCGCGGACGTTTCGCCGGACGCATCGATCCGCAGGGGACCGGAGCCCGGCAGCGAAGCCTCGCATCCCTGCTGCACGACGTGGGTCAGTTCATGGGCAATCAATCTGCGTCCCTGGAACGTCTGAGGGTCGTAGTACCCCGGAGCGAACACGACGTGCCTGCCGACGGTGTAGGCGCTGGCATTCAGGTCCCGCGCCGATTGCTCCGCGGCAGCGCCGGAATGCAGGCGCACCTGGGAAAAATCGTAGTGGAAGCGCGGCTCCATGAATGCGCGGGTCGGTGCATCCAGAGGCTGCCCGGCCGTCTGGAGGGCGCCATGGACGGAGGACGCCGCATCGGTCGCGAAATCGGTGTCGTGGAGGGATGACGCGGCGTTGGCGGGAATGGCGTCGGTGATCCGAAAGCTGAGGCCACCGGAGCCGTTCGCGGTCCGGCGCTGAAGCAGGTCTGTCCTGGGACGGTCACCCGCCGGATCGTACTCGAACCGAATCCGTGCCGGAACCCGTGTGAGCCGCTCGCGTTGGACGGTGCGCAAAGACGAGGAACCCGCTGAAGCGTCCGTGGGCGCTGGACTCAGGAATGCTCTCATAGACATTACGCATCCTCGACGGCTGGAGCCGATCGTCTCAGCCGCATCGAGGGAAAGAAATCCCAAAGCCAAGCCTCCAGTCGGACGGGCGCATCTCAGATTTCTGCATTCGCCAGATAGCGAGAGGAAGGGAGGGATGGCTCGGGCATCGCGGCGGCGTCGGGCCGCCGCGCGGTAAAGCGGTGGCGAGCCACCGCAGTCCAAGAGCGGGTGCTGCGGACTGCGGCGACTTGTCGCCGCTTTGCCCTCAGAATGCGTATCCGGCTCCTCCTGCAATCCTTCTTCCGGAAGACAGAGCTGCGCCCTTTCGTAGCTCCATTGGCTGCGTTCAGTCGGATGCCGGGCCTTCCAGAGGTGCCACGTGCCCGTCCATGAAGACCACATTCTTGCCGGATCTGGGCGGACGCGGGTGAAAGTCGTCGTAGTCGAGGAGGAGCGGAGTCTCTCCGGGGGGGAAGGTCATGACGAAGTTGGTGATCCCGCCGGCGGGGTCCCCTCGTTTCAAGAGAAGGAAGGCGCTGTCCGTTCGGGTTTCATCCATGCGCTGTCCGTTCAGATCGATGTTCCATTCGTAACTCGAGCCTTCGGAGGCGAATCGGCCCTTGTGATCGAGCGGGCATCGGAAGACCGCGGCACTGTTGGTATTCGTGCCGGCGGTTTTGCCGACGTAAGGCGCCAGCACATCGCAGATGCGCGGCAGAGGATTTCTGGGATCGATCGGTTGCGTGGGAAGGATCTCTGCACTGGGAAGGCGCTCCTGATGGTCATCGGAGTAGGCACGGGTGGCGATCCCCAGCTGCCGAAGATTGTTCACGCACGCCACATTGTAGGCTTTGGCCTTCCCGCGTCCCAAAGCGGGTAGCAGCAGGCTCGCCAGGATACCGATGATGGCGATCACGACGAGCACTTCAATGAGAGTGAAGGCGCGACACGGGTGGTGCAGGGGCGATGGAGGGGGCACTCTGGCGAGGCGAGTTGCCTCAACAGGGTTTGCCTGGAGGAGGTCTGTTGTCATAAGCAGGGGCAGTCTTCGACAGGTGGAGAGCATTCAGTTGGGCGGTGAGTTTTCATCAGCCTCCGACGCCGTGGGGCCTTCGTGCGAACTGGACACGTTCCTCCGGGGACATCTCCCGAAACCGGCGGTTCGGATCGGGAGGACGGAGCGTCTGGCCGGGGGTCGGTGGGCCCGGTGGCGTTTCAACGCCGACGCCCACGCTCGACTTGGAGGACTCCTGCTTTCGCAAGGTCGTCCAACCGAACCACGATCCACCGATGGCGAGCAGTACCACGATGGCCAGGAACCGATGCTTTGCCTTCATTGTTTCGAAGTCACTTTCGTGGCGGCACTGTGCGCGGATTCCCGTGACTTGGCGTTCGGTTTGGAACGAAAGGCGGGAATTGCGGTGCGAAGTGCCAGCGGGCGGGAATGAATTCGATCCCGAGCGAGTCGACGGCACGGCTGAGAGCGCGGTCAGAAGCACGCCAACTGTCGCGGCGAATGCGAGGACACGACCTCGCTTGGGCAGCGGTTGCCGGAGGATTCCGCGATAGCGGATTCCCAGGTTCTACCGGAACTCCAGTTTCTGCTGGATCTCGCGAATCGGACGAGTGGTGGGATACCGGCTTCCGTTCTTGAGCATGACCAGGTTCTCGCCCTTAAAGGTGGGTTGAAGTTGCGCACCGACAGCCGCCTGGTGCGGCCGGGCGAT
>CAZYJB010000877.1:0-2528 GCA_964647675.1 uncultured Verrucomicrobiota bacterium
GACGGGGATGCTCCGGCCTCGCCGCCTCCGGCGACCCCAAAATCCCTCGCCCAGGACATCACTCACTCTTCAGACGGGTCCCCAGCAAGGTTCCAGGTCGTTCCCTGGGGTGTCTGGGTACCGAGTAGGCAACGTTCCACGTTCCGCCTCGGCAAAGCGTTTGCGTGCGAGCAGGCTCGCCTTGTGGATGCGGACAGTATTCGAGCGGCTCTCGCGAACATCACCGCCGAGACGGATCCCACGTTGAAGCATCTGGCGCTCGCGAGCCTGGTGTCCGCCGTCTTCCGTGAACGAGGCATCGAGCTGGTCGTGGTCGGCGGGTCCGCCATCGAATTCTACACCGAGGGCGCCTACGTATCGGGCGACTTGGATCTGTGCCTCGTCTCCCCAGCGCGGGTGGACCTTCGCACCCGCCAGGAGTTGATGGGGCAGCTCGGCGCGCGAGGGGGGCCCCGAAGCTGGCAAGTCGCAGGCCATTTCGTGGATATCCTTGGAGAAGTGGAGACGCTGGCCACGACGCCGTTCGACGAACTCGAGGCGGCCTATGGCTTGGTACGATTGATCAGCCCGGAAGACCTGCTCGTCGAGCGCATCCTGGTTTCCACCTATCCGCAGCCCGACCCTGGCGCCGAGCAATGCGCCCGCAAGCTGGCCGCGGTGGCCCTGGCCGGGCAGGTGGAGATGGACTGGCAGGAAGTTCGTCGCCTTGCCGAACGGCCCGAGTACCGCATTCTGCCGGCGCTGACCGAACTTGTTGGTGATATCGCCCGTGAACTCGGAATCCCAGGTCCCTACGATCCCTAAAGGCCGCCCCATAAAATGGGCGGACTGGCTTGCTGGGCGTCGTGCCCGGCGCGAGATCGGGAATCGTGTCGCCCCGGAGGTCATCCGCCGCAGCGCCAGTTCCAGCGACCCGAGGCTCCGCAAATTGTTCGAGGGCGAACGGGGACTGCCCTTCAAGAAGACCGAGGAACTCTAGCTCCCGGCGCCGCGGAACTTCGGCCGATCGCGACGATAGCGCAGCGCAACGGGTAACACCATTCCCCCCCCGAGGGGCAACACCCCACAAGGCCACAGCCCAGGGCCCGGCGGCCCTGGGTTCGCCCGTGACAACGACATCGCGTCCTGTAGGGACGCCAGGGGCCACAGCGTTGGGCGGAGGCCGCCGGGCCCATGGCCTACCATCGGCAGAACGGATTGGCCGAAGAACCGCACCCGGGCTCGTCGGATTCGGAACCGATCGAGCGGCGAATGCAAAGAGCCGCGGAGCGACCCGCAGCGATCCTGGTCTGGCAACGCATCAGGAATTGCCCCGTGCAGCGCCTGGTTCCGCTGATAATCGATGAAGTCCCATCCTGCTATTCCTTATTGGCTTCTGAAGGAGGGCCCGGAAGGTGGTCACGCTGTTCTTTCCACATCCCGAATTTGAAGAACTGGATCAGCAAGACGAGGGCGACGCCGAAGCCCGCTCCGGCGAGAACCAACCGTATCACATCCAGCGTGTGATACGTCTCGAAGCGGGGTTTGCCGGCCACGCCGAATAAATTAACCAATCCTAGACACAAAACGAATACGGCCATCCCAACTTGAACGCGCCTCATGCGTCGCCGACGTTGCTCGCGCTCGATGGTATCCGCCGACTCCGAAGGGATTGAATTCATGGTATTGACTTCGTTCATTCGACTGATTCACACGCAGCCAATGCTGCTGTTGGCTACCGTCGAGATCGGTGCGGGGGCGTGTGGTGGTTCTATCGCTCTTTTTCCTTCTCCAGCGGACCGCCGGACGTCGGTCCGAATAGCAGTCGGCACACTAGCGTTCCGAGCAGGTTTCCGACGATCGTCGCAACGATGATCGCGAGCATGAAAGGCCAGAACCGATTCGTGCCGACCACCAACATGGCGGCGATAACGCATGCGGCGGAGACCAAGCCGGTGGTGAGGCGGACTTTCCAGTTATCAGGATACAATTTCATACGGTTGCCTTTTGTACGACGTGTGCGAGCGGCCTGACTCAAGGTCGGTGGACGCGGTCCGGTGACGCCGGCTTCGAAGCTGGGCCCACCCCGCCGTTCACTGGACTGCCTGGTTCAGCGCGTTCAACTAGCTCGATCGGATGGATGGACGAACCTCTTTCGGTTGGGCCATATCGAAGTGATCAGGGTCGCGCTGGATCCGCTGCATACCCGTGCGTGGAGATGCCGGATGCAGCGCCGCAACAACCCTTCGAGTCAATCAAGTTCTGTATCCATCATGCCTGGCAATCGGAGCTCCAGGCAATGGCAGGCAATGGGGTCAAACATTGACAATCGACAATTGGGACGAGGTGGTTAAGGTGTGGGCATGGCGAGGGCACCGAGAATCCAGGTTCCGGACGGTTGGTATCATGTGATGAGCCGCGGCAATGGCGGGGAGGCCGTCTTCCGTAGGGACGAGGATCGGAGGCGATACCTGGGATTGGTCGCGGAGCTTCCAGGACTGATCGGGGCCGAGATCCACGCGTTCGTGGAGATGGACAACCACTACCAT
>CAZYJB010000878.1:0-213 GCA_964647675.1 uncultured Verrucomicrobiota bacterium
ACAACGACCGGGATTCCAGCCCGCGCTCCCGCTCCGTCGAAATCCGCACGCCGCGTCCCAAGCCGAAGATCGACTTCACCGTCGACGCCCTCGACTTCAAGAATGTCAACCTGCTCCGCCAGTTCGTGACCGAGCAGGGACGCATCCTGCCGCGGAAGTACACGGGCCTCCCCGCCCACTACCAGCGCCGCCTCACCCTGGCGATCGTCGCCG
>CAZYJB010000878.1:223-2525 GCA_964647675.1 uncultured Verrucomicrobiota bacterium
CGCGCCCGACAGATGCTCCTCATGAAGTAGGGGCCCCACGCGCCCTCCCGAACGGGACGGGCGCTTCCTTTTGCAGGGAAGTTGCAAACGATTTGCGCCTTGTCCCCGCCGCCCTCATGCTCCTCCGCGCATGCGCCCGCACACCCTCGCCATCCTCCCCCTGTGTTGCGCCCTGCTCCTCGCCGGCTCCCGGGCCAAGAGCGCGGAATCAACCCCGGCGACGAAATCCCCGTCCGAACGTCCGCTCGTTCTCACCACGTTTCTCCCGGTCCACTCCGTGGCGGCCTCGGTGGCCGGTGGATCGTCGCGCGTGGAGAACTGGCTGCCCGCGGGCATGGATCCCCACGATTTCCAGTTCTCCGCCCGAGACCTGCGTCGACTGCGCGACGCGCGCGTGCTGCTGACCGGTGGCCTCGGGCTCGAGAACTGGGATGAAGCACGGCTCCGGCGTGTGTCCGGCAACGAATCGCTCCGTCTCGTCGAGGCGAGCCACGGTCTCCCGGCCGAAGTCCTGATCCCTTCGGCCACGGGTTCTCACGGACACAATCATGCCCACGACCATGATCACGATCATGACCACGCCCACGGTCCCGGACCCAACCCGCATTTCTGGCTCGATCCGCTGCTGATGCGCCACGCCGTCACCAACGTCCTCGCGACGCTGGTGCAGCTCGATGCAGCGAACCGCACCGGCTACGAGGAGCGCGCCCGAGCCTTCGTGGATCGCCTGGACCGCCTGCATCGGGAACTCGAAGCAGGACTGGCCTCGTGCCGCGAGACGCCGTTCGTCACGTACCACGATGCCTTCCCCTACCTCGCCCGGCGCTATGGTCTCAAACTCGCCGGGGTGGTCGAGGCGAGTGCGGCCGAAGAACCCTCGGCGCGCGAACTCGCGGCGCTCTATCAGGGGATACGCGCCAACCGGGTCAAGGTGCTGTTCACCGACGGAGCCCCGCCGCGCCTTGCGCGCCGGATTGCGTCCGACCTGAACCTGCGCCTGGCATCGCTCGAAACCCTCGAGACGGGCACCCTGGGTCCGGACGCCTACGAGGCCGGTATGCGCCGCAACCTGGAGATGCTTCGGAAGCATCTTGCTCCCGCCGCTCCATGAGCACCGGCGCCCCGGCCTCCCCCGCGCTCGAGGTGCGCGACCTCAATGTCGCGCTGGGGGGCCGCACCATTCTCTCGCACATCGACCTGTCCATTCCGCGGGGCGAACTGGTCGCCTTGATCGGGCCCAACGGTGCCGGCAAAACCACCCTGCTGCGCTGCTGCCTCGGACTTCTGCCCGCCGACTCGGGCGAGATTCGGTTGCTCGGCGAGTCGGACCTGCGCCGCGCGCTGCCGCGCGTCGGCTATGTGCCGCAACGGCTCGCGCTCGATACGGGTCTCGCCCTGAACGTGCGGGAATTCCTGGCCCTGCGGCGGTCCAACACCAGGAACTGGTTCTGGCGCAGTGCGCGCGATCTCGACGCCGACCTGCCGTCCGTGGCCACCGAACTCGGCGTGGGCGGACTCCTGGACAAGCCGGTTGGAAGCCTGTCCGGTGGCCAGCTCCAAAGGGCTTTGATCACCTTCAGCCTGTTGAGCCGGCCGGAGATTCTGTTCCTCGATGAGCCCACCGAGGGTGTCGATGCACCGGGCGAGAAAACCTTCTACGAGATCATTTCCGACATCCATCGCGCGCACCAGCTGACGGTGGTGCTGGTGTCCCACGATCTCTCGATGGTGCACCGTCATGCGTCGTGGGTGGTCGCATAGAACGGGCGGGTCTGTTGCGCGGGGCGACCGGACGATATCATCCGCGAGGATGCGCTCAAGGAGGCGGACGGACTGCACGTGTCCACCTACCATCACGACCACGCGCACGGTCATCATCACCCTTCCCTGCACGACCACGTGCATGGATCCCACGCCCACGACCCCGCAGTTCCGCCGGGGCCCCGGCACCCGCCCCATGCTCCTTGAACCGTTCATGCAGCGGGCCCTCCTGGGCGCGGCGATCCTGACCCCCCTCTGTGCACTGCTGGGAGTCTTCGTCACCGCGCGCCGCATGGCGTTCTTCAGCGACACGGTCGCGCATGCCTCCCTCGCCGGGGTGGCCCTCTCGTTCCTCGTCGGCCTTGCGAGTCCGACGCCGGGCATGCTGGCCGTGAGCCTCGTCGTCGCGGGCATCATCATCTGGTTGCGCGAACGCAGCGGCCTCTCGAACGACACCATCATGGCGCTGCTGTTGACGGGCTCGGTGGCCTTGGGCACGGCGCTGCTTTCGCGCCTGCGCGGCTACCGCGGGGAACTCCAC
>CAZYJB010000879.1:0-2524 GCA_964647675.1 uncultured Verrucomicrobiota bacterium
GAGGGGCGTCTCGCCGGCAGGCGCTTCGTGTCGATCACGAACGGACGCTCAGCCGGCGGAACGGGTTCGATCAGCGGAAGAATTCGCGGGCGCGGTCGAAGAACGACTTGGCGCGCGGGTGGCTGGAATTGTCGCAGAGCGCGGCGAATTCCTCGAGCTTCGTGCGCTGCGCGGTGTCGAGGTGGGTGGGTACCTCGAGCGCCACGCGGACGAGGAGATCGCCCTGGCCGTAGCCTTGCACGTTTTTGACGCCCTTGCCCTTGAGGCGGAAAAGCGTGGCGGGCTGCGTGCCCGCCGGGATGCGGATGGAGGCGCGCCCGGTGAGCGTGGGCACGTCAACCTCGGAACCCAGCGCCGCCTGCGCAAAGCTGATGGGCACCTCGCAAAGCAGATCGTCCCCGTCGCGCTGGAAGATCTCGTGCTCGCGCACGTGCAGGACGACATACAGGTCACCGGGCGGTCCGCCGCGCAGGCCGCCCTCGCCGTTGCCCGTCGAGCGCAGGCGCGTGCCGGTGTCGACGCCCGCCGGGATGCGAATCTTGATCTTCGAAGTCTTCTCCGTGCGTCCGGTCCCGCGGCACTTGCGGCACGGCTTCTCGAGGATCCGGCCGGCTCCCTCGCACTTGGGGCAGGTCTGCGCGATGCTGAAGATTCCGCGCGATGAGACCACCTGGCCGCGACCGCCGCAGGTGGCGCACTGCTTCATGGACGATCCCGGCTCGGCGCCGCGTCCATGGCAGTGGTCGCAGGCCTCGGGGCGCGTGAGAGTGAGTTCCTTCTCCACGCCCAGCACGGCCTCTTCCAGCGTGATCTGCAGATCGTAACGCAGATCGGAACCGCGGGCGGGCGCGGTCGGATCGGCGCTGCGGCCTTCGCCGAAAAACTCGCTGAAGATTCCGCCGTTGCCGCCGAAGACCTCGCGGAAGATCTCGAACGGATCGTGGAAGCCACCGCCGCCGGGGCCGCGTCCGGCCGCGCGGGCGCGCGGGTCGAAGGCGGCATGGCCGACCTCGTCGTACGTGGCGCGCTTCTGCGCGTCGCTGAGGATCTCGTAGGCCTCGCTGAGCTCCTTGAACTTCTCTTCGGCCGCCTTGTCGCCCGGGTTTTTGTCCGGGTGATACTTGATGGCGAGCTTGCGGTAGGCCTTCTTGATGTCGTCCGGCGAGGCGCCCTTGCCGAGGCCGAGGACCTCGTAGTAGTCACGCTTGGCCATGGGTCATCCTTGGGGGGCGCGGGCGACGATCACGGTGGCGGGACGGATCAGCCGCTGCTGAAGCTTGTATCCCTTGCGGAGCTGCTGCACCACCTGGCCTTCGGGCACGTCGGCGGCGTCCACCTGGGAGACGGCCTCGTGCCAGGTCGGGTCGAACGGCTGGCCCTGCGCATCGATCTCCTCGAGGCCGGCGTCGCGCAGGACGCCCTTGAGCTGGCCGAGGACCATTTCCACGCCGGTGCGCAGGGATTCGACGGTGGCCTGACCCTGGGCGCCGCCCACCGCGGCGAGCGCCATGTCCAGGTTGTCGAGCGCCGGCACCAGACGTTCCATGAGCGACTGGTTGGCGAATTGAATGGCCTCCTGGCGTTCGCGCGCGGAGCGCTTGCGCAGGTTGTCGAGGTCGGCCAGCGCGCGCAGCGCGCGTTCACGAAGGGCGTCGGCCTCGGCGGCGCGTGTGCGCAGCGCGGCGAGTTCCTCGGCGGAAGGGGACGACGCGCCGGGCGTGGTGGACGCGCCCGCGGTCGCCTCGGCGGTGCCAGGCGCGGACGCAGCGGTCTCCGCACCGCCCGCGGTGTCGGAGACGACCGTCTCGGATTCGTTCTCGGCTTTGCTCATACCCGTCTTACGGAAGAACATCAGGCGGCGGAGCATACACGTGCCGCGCCGCCATGCAATCGCCCGCCCATCAGGCGGAAAGTCAGGTGGAAGGCTGAAGGTAACTGCGTCCGCGGTAGCGCGCGGCGAGCACCAGGAACACCGCTGCCGCCAGCGCCATGAGCGCCGCGAAGACCCAGAAGAACGTGGAAAGCGACAGTTTCTGCAGCGGCGCAAGGAACGCGACGAGCACGTTGCCGAAGGTCACGCACAGCAGCCAGAACCCGGCGATGGTGGATTTCATCGAGCGGGGCGCCTGGGTGTAGGCGAACTCGAGTCCGGTGACCGAGACCAGCACCTCGGCGGTGGTGACAATGAAGTAGGGAATGATCTGCCAGAGCACATGCACCTCACCGCGGTCGGTGCCCTCGATGCGCGCCTGGATGACCGCCACCGACACGAACGACAAGGAGGTCAGCACCATGCCGATGCCCATGCGATGAAGCGGCTTCAGGGGGCGTCCTTTGCGTTCGAGCGGCTGGTACACCAGCACGTTCAGGAGCGGGATGATGATCATTACGAAGAGCGGGTTCAGCGCGGCGAGCTGGGCTGGCAACAGTTCCACGCGCTGGCTTCCGCCCTTCAGCAACTGGTGGACTACCGCACCGGCACCCCAGAGTGCGATCAGCAGGAGCGCCGCGCGCGTGACCCGGG
>CAZYJB010000880.1:0-2513 GCA_964647675.1 uncultured Verrucomicrobiota bacterium
GATCCACCACCACGTCGGATCGCTCGAACCGGCGCACCACCCCGCTGACAATGTCGCCCACGCGATCCTTGAACTCGTCGAGAATGAGCTGCTTCTCCGCCCGCCGCAGCTGCTGCATCACCGCCTGGCGCGCGTTCTGCGCCGCAATGCGACCGAAATCGGCCGGTGTCACCTCGACGTCCACCTCATCGCCGATGTTGGCTTCCGGCTTGAGTCGCCGCGCTTCCGTGACCGAGATCTGGTCGTGCTTGGAGATGATCTTGTCGCTGACGATGAGACGGGCGAAGGCCTTGATCGCGCCCGTTTTCGGATCGATGCTGCAGCGCAGGTCCCGGGCCGGGCCCACCGCACGACGAGCCGCCGAGACCAGGGCCTCCTCCACGGCGCGCACCAGCACGTCGCGACTGATTCCCTTCTCGCGTTCCCAATACTCTAGAACTGCAAGCAATTCCGCGTTCATAGATCGGTTACCGACCCCATCCAGAGAACAAAAAAGCCGGTGGATACCGACTTTGCTCGCTGGCGGACCAGCCAGTTGTCCAAGATGCGAAGCAGGCTAGGTAGGCGTGGAAAGAAGCGTCAAGCGTCAATTCCCCCAACCCCTTCGCATGTCGAGTCCTCCGCACATTGGTATCGGGGTCCCTTGATCAAAACGCCCGCTCGCGTCGCTCGCACGCCTGCCTCACACTCCCCTCACCAACCCTATCCCGATGAGCCGTTCCCTGCCCCACTCCGAGGAACCCATGAGCGACGGAACCCTTTGCCGTCGAGGATTTCTCGCCGCCTGCGCAGGTGCCGCCGTGGCCGCCACGGCGACCGCCTGCCGAACCTCCGACCATGCTGGTTCCACCGCCATGTCCGCCCAGGTCCCGTCCACTTCCCTCCCGTTGATCGTGTCCACCTGGCCCTTCGGGAGACCCGCCAATGAAAAGGCGCTCCAGACTCTCCTCGCGGGTGGCAGCCTGCTCGACGCCGTGGTCGACGGCATCACGGTCACCGAAAACGACCTTTCGGTGCCCTCGGTCGGGGCCGGCGGCGCGCCCAATTCGGAGGGCGTCATCTCCCTCGATGCCTGCATCATGGACGGTCCCACCCACAAGTGCGGCAGTGTGGCGGCGGTCGAAGGCATCCTGCCCGTCATCCGCCTGGCGCGCGATGTCATGGAGAAAACTCCCCACGTGCTGCTCGTGGGCGACGGCGCGCGGCGCTTTGCTCTCGCCCATGGCTATCCGCACACGCCGATGCTGACCGATGACCAGCGCAAGGCGTGGCTCGAGTGGAAGGCAAAGAATGCGCCCGCGGGTGCGGCACCGCCCGACTCCCATGACACCATCGCCATGGTGGTCCTCGGACGGGACGGCAACCTCGCCGGCGGCTGTTCCACGAGTGGCCGCGCCTACAAGCTTCCCGGCCGCGTCGGTGACTCCCCGATCATCGGGTCCGGACTTTACGTCGACAACGAGGTCGGCGCGGCGGGCGCCACGGGCGTGGGCGAGAATGTCATGCGTTTTTGCGGATCCTTCCAGGTCGTCGAACTCATGCGGGCGGGCGCCGATCCGCAGGAGGCGTGCGCCGAGACCATTCGCCGCATCCAGCGCAAGCATGCTCCCCGGACAAATCTCGACATCAATTTCCTCGCCATCGACAAGCGCGGAAGGTTCGGCGCCGCGGGCACTCGAGACGGCTTCACCTTCGCGGTGACTTACCAAGGATACAGCCAGGTCCTCGCCAGCGCCAAGGTGCCGGATCGCGTCTGACGGGTCCGGACTTCTTCGGCTCCTGCGAGCACCACACAGGGAGCCGGAAGCGGCGCGGTCCCACCGAACCGCGACCTCCCGACTCCCCCGCTGTCCCGTCCCTACCCTCAGTTGAGATCGAAGAGCAGCACCTGCGAGTTCTCGGTGCCCTCGATCCGCAGCGTGGGTTCATCGACCACCGCCAGGGCGTCCCCTTCGACCAATTCCTCGCCGTTGACCTTGAGGAGGCCTTCGGCCACTTGGATCCAGGCGTGACGCCCCATGCCCAGGGTGTGACTCACGGTCTGTCCGGGAGTCAGCCGCGCCAGCCAGAGGTCGGCATCCTGATTGATGGCGATCGAGCCATCGCGTCCGGCCTTGCTGGTCACCAGGTGCAGCTTCCCGGATTCAATGCCGGCGAAGGCCGCCTCGGCATAGCGCGGTGTCGCGCCCCGCTGGTCGGGCAGAATCCAGATCTGCAGCAGGCGCACGGCCTCGTCCTTCGACGGATTGAACTCGCTATGCATCACGCCGCGGCCGGCCGCCATGTATTGCACATCGCCCGCGCGGATGACGCGTCCGTTGCCCATTGAGTCCTTGTGCTCGAGCGATCCGCGCAGGACATAGGTGATGATCTCCATGTCGCGATGCGGGTGCATGTCGAACCCCATGCCGGGCATGACGAGATCGTCGTTGATCACCCGAAGAGAGCGATAGCCCATCCATTTCGGGTCATGGTACCCCGCGAAGCTGAAGGTGTGATACGAGTCCAGCCAG
>CAZYJB010000881.1:0-2512 GCA_964647675.1 uncultured Verrucomicrobiota bacterium
GGCCACCTTGCCAAGTAAGTTCGAGATCACCCGCCCCATCCCGGCTTCCACCTGGATGATGAAGACCTTGTCGGAGTTCCCGATGAAGATGGCGATGCCCCCGTTGGCGGGGACGATGCCGCGGATGCGAACCGGCACCACGTCGCTCTTCATGGACACCAGTGTGCGAGCCGTCTCCCCAAAAAACAAGCGGCGCGCCGGGCAGGAAACTGCGCGCGGTCGCGCGCGCGGGACCCAGGCACCCCGGGAACGGACCCTGGGCGCGCGCGCCAGCGACTTCGCGACTGCCCTTTACTTGCCGCCCAAGGCCGCCTCGATCGCCGCCGTCACGTCCGCATGGTCGGGCGGCGTGCGCGGGCTGAATCGCTTGAGCACCTTGCCGTCGGCGGTGACGAGGAATTTGCCGAAGTTCCACTCGATGTCGCCGGGGAACGCGGCGCCGGCGCCGGTGAGTGCCGCGTACAGCGGGTGCTGCTCCGGGCCCTTGACGTGCAGTTTGCCCATGAGCGGGAAGGACACGTCATACTTTGATTTGCAGAACTCCTTGATCTCTTCCGGCGTTCCGGGTTCCTGCCCGTTGAAATCATTGCAGGGGAAGCCGACCACCGAGAATCCGCGGTCCTTGTACTTGCGATGCACTTTCTCGAGCGCCTCGTACTGCGGCGTGAGGCCGCACTTCGACGCGACGTTGACCACCAGCATGACCTTCGCTTTCTGCGCTTTGAGCGAGGTGTCCTTGCCGTCGATGTCCTTCACCGGAACGTCGCTGATCGCAACCACCGCGCCGAATGCTGTCAGGGCCGCCACGCCAAGCGCGGTCGCGCCGAGTACCTTGGGGAATTGCATGAGGCCAGAAGATGGCGGCGACGCGCGGCCTGTCAACGGCAAGCGCGGGCCCTCAGTACTCGTCCTCGGCTGGTTTGAGTTCCACGCCCTGGACACCCTCCACGCGATTCAACGCGCGCACCAGGTCCCCGGGTGAGGTTCCCGGACGCAGGGTCACGCGCCAGACCATTTCGATGGCCGATCCCTGTTTGGTGGTCGAAGCGCCGACACTCAGCCAGCGCACGAGGGATTCCTTGAAAACGCCGCCTTCCAGGACCGCGGCTTCCAGCCCCAGCCCCAGCTTCACCGTGAGCTCGTGGCCCTCCTCGTTCTCCGACTCGCCGAGCCGGCCGGGGGCCATGAGCCAGGCCGCCACTCCCGCAACGATCACGGTGGCCACCGCCACCAGCGGCTGCCCGGCGCCGACCGCCATGCCCACCACGACGACAAAGATGACGAAGGCCGTGTCGCGCGTGTCGCGCACCACGGTGCGGAACCGCACAATGCTCAAGGCGCCGACCAGGCTGAAGGCACGCGCCATGCTCTCGCCGATCACCTGCGTCACCGCACAGATCAGGATCGCCAGCATGACCAGCGTCGCCGGGAGGCTCTCCGTGCCGTGCACGCCGCGCGAACGCTTGTAGATCCAGGCCACCACGCCGCCCGCGCCGAGCGCGATCAGCAGACGCACCGCGAGATCGTGCCATGGGACGGAAGGACCCGTTGAGACGACCGACTGAAGTTGTTCGAACATGGGCGCTACGCTTCCGCGGGCAGGACCACTGGAACCAGGCCGCACGCGTTCACGCCGTTGCGATACTTGGAGAACGTCGTGGAAGCAAGGGCGCCGGACTCCACCAACTCCCGCAGCATCGCCGGCAGGACCGTGCCGAACTTCACTTCCACCAGTCCGCCGCCCTGAAACAGGTCGCCTGATTCCACCAGGTGCGGCACCGCGATCCCCAGCGGCCGCGTCGCGCGCAGGTCGCGGTCCAGCGTCATGCGGAACCGCTCGCCGCCTTCGTCGCCGTAGCGCGCCACGCGCTCGTAGCACATCGAGACCGCCGGCTGCAGCCGGCGCACCGAGAGCCGGTGATGGAACCACGCGCCCGACCACCCCGCACCGTTCGCCTCCACCCGCAGGTGGTCGATCTCACCAAGAGCCACGGCGACGCGGCGCTTCCGCACGATGCCTTCGCGCTTCATCTTGCGCTCGAGAAACACGACGTCCGCATCGTTGTAGCGTCGGATGCGGAACTTCGCGCGCGCGTAAGAGCCGCGCCGGTGGAACACGTCCCACTGCGGCGTGTCCAGATACAGGCTTTGCACCAGATAGCGGTCACCATGTTCGCCCGTCCCATGAGGATCCGCCCGCAGGTGCGCGCGCATCCAGGCCGCCACGCGGCCGAAGTCCTCGCCGCGCACGCGGAACTTCAGCTCGTACACCGCACCATCCCTATCCCGTTTGGTCGTCATGTTCCCTCTCCACCGCGTCGTCCCCGCCACTGCCTGCGTTGGCTTCGCTGTCTGCTTGGCATTCGATCCCCCTCGACCCGGCGCCCGCGCCGCGGGCCGGTGACGATGCCTTTCCGAAGGCCCGTCACCCGCCTGGCCCCCGCCCGCCGCCCGGCATGGGCGGCATCAGGGAACGCACGCCGTCCCCCACTTCGTCCACGACCAAGGTCAC
>CAZYJB010000882.1:0-1835 GCA_964647675.1 uncultured Verrucomicrobiota bacterium
GCCCGGATCACCCGGTCGCGCTCCTCCTGCAGTTCGACCGCGGCGAGCTCGAGGCGCGTGTGCGCCAGGGAGACCGCGGTCTGCGAGAGACGTCGCGCGCTGGTTGCGAGCTGGTCGAAGCCGGTTGGCGCTTCCTGGTCCATGGCTTCTCCTT
The DNA here is from genome assembly GCA_964647675.1 of uncultured Verrucomicrobiota bacterium. Lineage (GTDB taxonomy): Bacteria > Verrucomicrobiota > Verrucomicrobiia > Limisphaerales > CAIMTB01 > CAIMTB01. The sequence continues at coordinate 155 of CAZYJB010000882.1, forward strand.
CCCGGTCGCAGGTTCAGGAGCGACGGGAGGTGGTGACGAGGTAGGTCAGCACGGCACCAGCACCGAACGCCGCCGCGAGAAACTGGTACGGATTGCGCCGGACGCAGCCGTCCGCGGTCTGAATTCCATCCTGTGCCTTGTGCTGCGCCGCCTGAAGCAGTTCGCGTCCATCGTTCAACGCTTTTTCCAGCCGTGCGCGCGCCTGCGACACCTTCTCGTCCGCGGAATCCGCGGTGGCGAGAATGAGGGCGCGCGCGTCCTCGGCGAGAGTACGGGCGTCGTGACGAAGGGCATTAGGGGTTTCGTAGTGGGTATTCATGGCGAGTCTTTACTAGCGGATTGGATGCCACACGTCGGGATCGGTGCGGAATCGCGTGGTCCGGTTGGCGTCCCAGCGTCTTCAGGCGCGGGCGGCATCATCGCGGATGCGACGCGCCGGGTGGAACGACCTCAACGGCAACCGGTTACGCGTCTGCTTCGGACTTCGATGGGATCGCGGGTTGGGCTGGGACCTGGAACGATCGGGGCGGCGGCCCAGGGGCTGGCGGGCCGGGCTGATTGCAAGTTGCAGGATGCCGGAGGGGCAGGCGTGCGGGATGCATGACCGCGGGATCGGAGATCGAGTTCCGGCGCTGACAAGTTCCCGGGGGAGACCTTTCCTTGGTAGGCTTCACCCGCGCCGTGGCGGCGCAGGACATTCGCCTCGCCGTCCACCTGGGTGCGCGACCGAGGCGCAACGCGACTTCGGAGCGGCCCTCGGGGCCGGTTGTTACGGGGAGACCGGCCGGGGCGGGACGGGTTCGGAGCCCGCAGTGCCGAGCCGCGCGAGCGTGGCCGCCGCGAGGTCGGCCGAGCGTGGGTCGAAGGAAGGGTTCTGATTGAGAGCCTGGTAGAGGAATCTCCGCGCCGCGACCCCATCACCGAGTTGGGCGTGGATCATGCCGGCGTGGAACAGGAGCGTTGCGTCGGAAGTCGTCCAGCGAAGCGCGCGACGGATCAGCCGCGCCGCGTCGGTGGAGCGTCCCTTCTTGTAGTAGCACCACGCGAGAGTATCGGTGATCGCCACCGTTCGGCGCGCTGCGTACGCGGCTTCCGCTTCCGCCAGTGCGAGGTCGAGGTCGCGATCACGGTCAGCGAGGAATCGAGCGAGTAAAGGGTCGCCGCCCGGGAGGCCGGGTTTCGGAGGGGACCCGGCAGGGTTGCTTGGACCGATGGCGGTGGTCGCGTGGCTGGCGGCAAGAAAGCGGTCCGTCATTTCCGCGGCGCGTTCCGACTGGCCGGCGAGCGAGTACGACTCCACGAGCGCCGCCATGGTCTCGCGTTCGGTCGCCAGCGCCAGGGAGCGCTGGAGCAGCGCGATGGCATTGGTGTAGTTCCGTCGCGCGTGAAGAAAGCGCCCGGCCGCGGCCAGCACGTGGGGCTGTTCGGGCGCCTCGCGCAGCGCCTGGTCGAACTGGGCTTCGGCGGCGAGGAGGGCGCCTTCGTGGAACAAGAGAGTACCCAGCCGTGCGCGGCACTGCGCCCTTTCGGCCGGGGAGCCGCCCGCCGCCAGCGCCTTCCGCAAGGTCGCCTGCGCTCGTCGCGAATCACCGGTGAGCCAGAAGAGATCAGCGGCACGGGTGTAGGTGTCGGCAGCCGGATGCTCGGCGAGCGCACGCTGGAAGTGCTCGAGTGCTTCGTC
>CAZYJB010000882.1:1845-2507 GCA_964647675.1 uncultured Verrucomicrobiota bacterium
GTCGTAATCCCCGGCCTCCATCGCGGCCACTCCGAGTTGGGCGGCGGAACGGGAGCCGGTGCCCTGTGCTATCCCGGGGGAGGATTCCGGACTGGCCACCGCGATTTGCATCGCGGTGGCCAGCACGAGGGCGAAGCGTGGAATCGGCAGGAGCATGGACGACGGCCTCCGGGGTATCGTGCCGGGACGTCGTTCAGGGCGCGCGTCGTTGGGTCACGGTCGGCCCGGCGTGGGGTGTGCCCAGGTAGGGGAACACCTGGTTGTAGAGTTGGTCGTTGGCGGCGACATTGTCGCCCACCACGGTGACGGCGGAATAGGTCGGGCCGCTCGCGACCGCGGTGAGCGCGATGTCCACAACGTCGTCGCCGACGCGGCGTCCATTGGGCCAGCCCCCGGACTTGACGCGTCCGCTCGAGTCCGTGGTCGTGTCGCCACCGGCGAAGCCGAACCGGCTGAACCCGACTTGGCCGGGGAGTCGCACGGGAGGGGTCGTGGTGTCGACCCGGATGACGTCCGGAATGTAGACCGCCCGGAGATCGAGGCGTCCGGTGGTCGGGATACTGGTGCCGAAGACGAAGTTGATGAGCCCGGCGACCTCCGGGTTCTCGGCGTATGTCGCGTAGGAGCTGTCCGCGCTGGGCGCGGTGCGGTTGTAGTTGTCC
>CAZYJB010000883.1:0-2507 GCA_964647675.1 uncultured Verrucomicrobiota bacterium
CGCGGCGAAGATGACTTCGTGGGTGGCGATGGCATCCGTGAGGCTGGTCAGCGGCATGTCCTCGCCGCGGTCGAGCGCCTGGAAGAACGCCTCGAACTGGCTCTGGTACGGGTGATCCGAGACATCGCCCGAATCCAGCATCGGCACGCCCAGCCGGCTCCATTCCTTCTTGCTCAGGGCGCCCAGCTTCGTGGTGTAAAACTTGTCGTCCAACAGCGTGCCGTCGCTGCCCACGAGGTGGACACGGAAATAATAGGGCTGCTGGCAGTCGATGACCGAGGCGCACTTGCCGACCCGCCCGTCGCGGAATCTGAGGATGGTCACGCTGGTGGTGGGGTACTCGTACGCCGCGAATTCCTTTGCGCTGGAGTGGGTCGCGTAGCTGCTCACCACCTCCACGTCGTTCCCCATCAGCAGCAGGAGCGCATCCAGCGCATGGCACCCGGCGGAGAGCAGGCTGCTGCCGCCGGAGTGCTTGTGGATGTTCCAGCGGTACTGTCCGTACCACGGCCCGATGCCGTGGAAGTAGTCCACCTCGGCGTAATGCACGCGCCCGAGCAACCCCTGGTCGACGACCGCCTTCGCGGTGCGGAGATGGCTCGAGTACCGGCACTCGAAACAGACGCAGGTGCGCACGCCTGCCTCCTTCACCGCGTCCCGCACGGCGACCAGATCCTCCGGGTTCAGGGCGACGGGCTTCTCGATGATGACATGCTTGCCCGCGCGCGCGGCGGCGATCGCCTGCTTCGCGTGATCCTGCGGATACGAACACACCGACACCACCTGGAGGTCGGGTTGGGCTAGAAACTGGCTGAGATCGCGGAACACCCGCACGGGGCCCCCGTGCTGCTCCGATAACCTGGCCTCGTCCAGCGGACGCGAACTGAGAATCGACGTGACGCGCGCGCGTCCGGTGGCGTGCAGGGCTGCGATGTGCGCCCCGGCGACCCATCCATACCCGATCATCCCGACGTTGTACGCGTTCATGCTGTTGTCTGCCGCGATGCCATCCCGTCCCGCCGCGCTTGTCAAAACCTCAGAGCCGGTCTGCGAATTCAGTGGGACCCTGCGACCAGGAACTCCGGAGGACGCCCCATCCGCGGCTTCGTCCGGCTCTCACCGCCGGAACGACTTCTCGAAATCGTTGGCCTCCTGCCGCCGGACCTTCTTCTCGAACCTCGACGCGGCGATCAGTTCCGCCAGCCGCGACTCGTACGCCGCGCCGTCCAGCGGCATCTCGATCGTGCGATCCTCCAGCGACGAGCCCAGGATCGCATTGGCAAGTTCGATGGAATGAAGCCCCTCCGCGCCCGGCACGAGCGGCGCGCCGCCGTCCAGGATGGCGTCCACGAAGGCCTGCATGAGCTGCGCGTGCGCGAACGGCGCATTGCCGATCGGAATCTCGATGCGCCACGTTTCGGGCTTGGCGAAGCCGCTCTTCGACGTGCGATTGAACTCGATCGCATCCACTTCGTTGCGGTCGAACAGCAGCCGGTCGTTCTCGAGCACCGCGCGACCGCGGCTGCCAACGACTTCCAAGCGGTTGGTGCCGGGCGCCTCGGCGGTGGTCGAGACAAAGGTTCCGGTCGCGCCCCCCGCCCATTCGAGGTACGCGGTGACGGTATCTTCGACCTCGATGTCGCGATAGCGTCCCAACTGGCAGAAGCCGCGCACGCGCGACGGCATGCCCATCAGCCACTGCAAGGTGTCGAGGTTGTGAAGGCACTGGTTGATCAGCACACCGCCGCCCTCGCCCTTCCAGGTGGCGCGCCAACCGCTGCTGGCGTAGTACGCATCGGTGCGGAACCAGTCGGTGTTGATCCACGAGACGCGCATCAGGCGGCCGAGTTCGCCCGAGGTGATCAACTGGCGCAGCTTCAAGTAGCGCGGTTCGACGCGCAGTTGAAACATTGCGCCGAACACCAGCTCGGGATGCGCGGCCGCGGTTGCGATCAGACGCTCTGCGTCGGCTTTGTGCGCGGCGATCGGCTTCTCGACCATGAGATGCCGGCCCGCCTGCAGCGCCTCGATGCCGAGGGTCACATGCTGGTAATGGGGCGTCGCCACGATCACGGCATCCACGTCGCCGGACCGGATCATCGCTTCGGCGTTCGGGTAGAGCTTCAAGCCGCGCCCGGCGTAAGCCGCCTCCTCGTGGGCCGCCACGCGGCACAGTCCCACCAGCCGCGCGCGTTTCACGCGGCCCTCCAGGAGATAGCCCGCATGATGGCGGCCGATGTTGCCCACTCCGATGATGCCCACTCGTACTTCTGTCATACTCTCCCCCAATGTGCCGGTGTTCCCGATGGTCGCGGCCGGAGGCGGCGACGCTAACCGCCCGCCGCAGATTACTCCAGCCTGCGCCGCAGGCGCAGGAATTCGGCGCCCTGGTCGGCCGCGCGATGGCCGTAGAGCTCCCCGCTCTCGGAGGCCGCCGCCGATCCCACCACCTGCCAGGCGCCCCCCAGAGTTCCAGCCTCGACCTCGTACCGCTGCCGCGTCGCGCC
>CAZYJB010000884.1:0-209 GCA_964647675.1 uncultured Verrucomicrobiota bacterium
GAGAGGACCGGGAAGAGGGCTCCGAGGGCGAATGCCCAGCGCCTCCGTTTCACGTCGGCTTCGTTCCCGCTGGCCAGGCTGCGCTTGAGCGTAAGCCCGGTCAGAAACGTCACGCCCAACGGCGCCAACGCCCCGACGATGCCCAGCAGGACGAAGAGCAGACCCAACACACCGAGGCGGGCGGCAGAGCCGGCTCGCGACAAGGCGAT
>CAZYJB010000884.1:219-2503 GCA_964647675.1 uncultured Verrucomicrobiota bacterium
GGACGAGAATCCAGATCAATGGGAGCACGAGCGCGCGGTACGGCCGCGTCGGCTGGCCACCGACTTCTGGCGATCGCGCAGCGGGCGCCGGGGCGCCGGGGCTGCCCCCAGGGAAAGCCGTTCCCCGGCTTTCGGCGGTGATTCGTTCCACCTCCGACTTCACCTGCGACGCCGCCTGATAGCGCCGCGCCGGTTCCTTCTCCAGCGCGCGCAGCACCACCTCGTCGAACCTCACGTCCACCTGCACCTTGTGCGACGGCGGCGGGAAATGGCCCAGCGGCAATTCGCCGGTCAGCATCTCGTAGAAGACCACGCCGAGTGAATAGATGTCGGCGCGATGATCCACGGTTTGCGGCGTCTCCACCTGCTCGGGCGCCATGTAATGCGGCGTGCCGACCGACTGCCGCGTCTGGGTAAGCGTGACGTCCGTTCCTTCGGTCCCGATCAGCTTGGCAATGCCGAAGTCGGTGATCTTCACGCGACCTTCGCGGTCGAGCAGGATGTTGGCCGGCTTGATGTCGCGGTGCACCACGCCGTTTGCATGGGCGAACTGCAAAGCTTCGCAGATCGCCGGCACGATGCGCAGCACGTCCGCCGGTCCGAGCCGCTTCTCGCGCAAAGCCTGACGCAGATCCGTGCCGTCGACGTATTCGAGGATGAGAAAGAAGAAGCCCGGGGTTTCACCGAACTCGTACACCGCGACGATGGATGGATGCGACAGCCGCGCGAGCGCGCGTGCCTCGCGGTGGAAACGCTCGGCGAAGGCCGGATCGGAAGTCTCCGCGCGCGGCAACAACTTCAGTGCCACCCAGCGATCCAGGGCCTTCTGTCGCGCGCGAAACACCAGGCCCATGCCGCCCTGACCCAGGAGGTCGCCCACCTCCAGCGCGGGGAACTCGCGAGCGAGGGTCTCCGCATCCGGCACGGCCCGCGGCCGGTTTTCCGACACGTCGCCGGACTGCGTGCCCATCCCGACCTCGAGCAGGCACTTGGGGCAAAGGCCCGCCACCGCGCCGGGAACCCGGGTGCCGCCACAGCGCGGACAGCGCGAGGCGACTTGCGGGGCGGGTGACGCGGCTGCCAACGGTTGCGTGCCGGAGTCGGGGCGCACCCCGGGCGATGTTGCCGCGGCGGGAGCGCTCCCGCGGGATCCGCGCATCACCACGAACACCACGATGCCCGCCACCAGCACCCCCATCACGACGAGAGCGAGAACGACGAGGACGATCTCCGCCAGACCGATAAAGGCCAACACTGTCGGATCTGCATTCATGCCTGGATTCTCCGCGGGTGCGTCCACGAAAGGCGGACCCATCCCACCTCGTACAGAAGAATCCCGTCGCGGAGGTTACATCCGCTCCGTCGCTGTCGCCGTCCAGGCGACGCTGGCCCGTGCGGCGGGTCGGGACCTCCGTGTCGCGACTCGGCATTCGCACAGATGCCGACCGACTTCAGGTCCGAACGACTCTTCCCACTTCTTTCCAACCGCAACGCGGTTGCGATCCAAAGCCCCGGGTTGCGCACCTGCGCAACCCGGGGTTTCGGCCCCCCTTTCTCCAGATCAACCCCAACGGGGTTGATCTCCCCTCGCCTCCCCTCCTCCTTCTCCCGTCCGACCACAACCGCGTTGCGGTTGGGTCGGATCATGGGTCGCGGCCCGTGACCCGGGGTAGGCCTCCGGCCAACCCCGGGCTGCGGATGGAATCCCTTCGGGATTCTCGAGGCACCTGCCCACGGAACCTGTGCCGTCCAGCCGACGCTCGAACGCTCCAGCGACTCCCTTCGCCACGGTGGGTCGTGACCTCCGTGTCACGACTCGTCGGAAGGAGCCGACGTGCCACCCTGCTTGCTTCGCCGGACCGGCTCTTCCCACGAACCCCTTTCCCTCCAGGCTCGCCCCGCATCACTTCCCAAAATGCTCACGCCAGCGCCGCAAACAGGTCCCGCAGCTCCTCTTCGGCACGCGCAGGATCCGCCAGCGTCCCGGCCACCTCCTCGCGCAGCAGCACCCGGTACCGCTGCCGCAGCCGATGCACCGCCACCTTCACCGCGCCTTCCGTCATTTGCAGCCGGCGCGCCAACTCGGCGTAGCGCACCGACGCGCGATCGGTCGTCAGCGTCGTGCACAACTGGTCGAACATCCCCACCTTGCCCGCCTCCACGTGCTCCTCGCGCAGACGCGCCATCACGCGCTCGAGCAAGGTCAGGGCCCATTGGCGGTCAAAGACGCGGTCCGGGGAAAACTCCGTGCCCGCCTCGAGCCCGAGTGACGTCTCCGCGCCCA
>CAZYJB010000885.1:0-2500 GCA_964647675.1 uncultured Verrucomicrobiota bacterium
GCGTGCGCACTTCGCCCCGCGCGCCAAGCGCGTGGTCCAGCTCTTCATGGCCGGCGGCGCCAGTCCCCTCGATTTGTTCGACTACAAACCCGAGCTGGTGAAGCGGCATGGTCAGGCCTCGGACTTCGGCGAACCCGTCGAAGCGTTCCAGGACGGACTCGGTCCGTGGAAGGCTCCGGTCTGGCCGTTCAAGGCTTACGGTCAATGTGGCAAGCTGCTGGCCGAGCCGGTCGCCGCGCTTGGCGCGGTCGCGGACGACCTCGCCTTCATCCACAACGTCATCAGCAAGAGCGGCGTGCACAGCGCCGGCACGCTGCTGCAAACGACTGGCTTCCTGTTGCCTGGGTTTCCCGGATCGGGCTGCTGGGTCAGCTACGGCCTCGGCTCGCTCAACGACAATCTGCCCACCTTCGTCGTGCTGCCCGACCACCGCGGCTTTGCCTCGAATGGCACGAAGAACTGGGACAACGCCTTTCTGCCGGGTCAGCACCAGGGCGTCATGATCTACCCGGGCACCGACCGCCCGATCGCGCACCTGCACCCGCCCGCCGTGCCGTACTTGTCGGAGGCTTCCGAACGCGATGGCCGTGACCTGATGCGCGCGCTCAACCAGCGCCACGCCGCCGCGCGCGCCGACGACCTGCGCCTCGATGCCCGCATCCGCGCCTACGAACTCGCCGCCCGCATGCAGCTCGCCGCGCCCGAGGCGCTCGATCTCTCGGGCGAACCGGCGCACATCCTGAAGCTCTACGGCCTCGACCACGGACGCTCCTCCTTCGACAAGGAGATCAATGCCCTGGAGGAAACCGATTACTTCTCACGCAAGTGCCTCGTCGCCCGCCGCCTGCTCGAGCGCGGCGTGCGCTACGTCCAGGTGTGGTCCGGTAACGACAACGGGTTCCCCCGCCGCAACTGGGACTCCCACGAGGACATCGAACGCGACCAGGGCCCACTCGCCACCGGCATGGCGCGCGGCGCGGCGGCGCTGATCCAGGACCTCAAGCAACGCGGCCTGCTCGACGACACCCTCATCATCTGGTCCTCCGAATTCGGGCGCATGCCGTCGACTCAGGGCGGGAAGGGGCGCGACCACAACCCGTATTGCTTCACGACCTGGATGGCGGGCGGCGGCATCAAGGGCGGCACCACGTTCGGACCGAGCGACGAATGGGGCTACAAGCCGGCGGATCGGAAGAATCCCACCCAGGTTTACGACCTCCACGCGACCATGATGCACTTGCTGGGCATCGACCATACGCACCTGACGTTCCGCCACAATGGCCGCGACTTCCGCCTCACCGACGTGCACGGCCACGTGCTCACGGACTTGCTGGCGTGACGTGGCCGAGGCCGTCCAGGCCACGCTCGAAGGAAGTGAGCGAATGGAGTCGCTGAAGCGGATCGGCGCGAGCTGCACGCTCGCGGCTATGTTCGTCGTCGACGTCGCCGTGCAGGCGACGCTCGGTCGGCTTTCGCAATCGAGTTCGCCAAGGCTGGTTTGCGTGGCCTGAAGGCCACGACGACGGAGAACGCCCTTGCAGAATCCTAATCCCCGCCGCCTCCACTACCCCCTCCTCCGGAATCCCCGCCGCCCGACGAGCCGCCATCCCCGCCTCCGGTGTCTGCTCCCAGCCCGTCCCCCTGACCACCCTCCCCCGTCGTCCCGCCGGCCTCGGAACCGGTCCATAGATAAGGCATCGCGCCGTGGCTCCCGTCGTTTGTGACGCGCGACAAGGGGCGTTTCCGACCACGGCTGCGTCCACGTCCGACCAGCCACACGAGGGCGACCAATCCGAGCAGGATCGACCCCGCGATCGCACCCACGATCAGCAACGGTCTCATGGCAGTCTTTTCCATCGCCGGATCCACGCGGAAACGCCCGCGACCGGAAGGTTCAGGTGCGACGGGATCCGATGCCGGACGATGCCGCGGCCGGGCACGGTGCGGAAGCTAGAATCCCAGCAGCTTCCCGACTCCATTCAACACGCCTTCGAGCGTTCGCAGGAACGGCCGTCCGGCGCCCAGTTCGCGAGGACCGGCCGAGGTCTGGCGCACGAATGCCTGGCCCTGAGAAAAGCGGTAATCGAAAAGGGACGTCCGTCCGCGGAAGTACGGCCAGAATGTCTCCGTGCGCACCGTCGCCATCGCGGTGCGGCCGTCCGCCCCCAGCACCAGTGCTTCCTCCACCACCACCGCCTCGGTCGCAGCACACCAGTCCACGCCGGCATGACCGGTCACCACGAGGAGCCCGGTTCCCGAAAACAGAATGTGTCGCACCCGGCCGGAGATCCACGCGTGGAGGCTGAAGAGCCGCCAGCGGCTGTGGATCCGGATCGTCCCGGCCACCGCCACCACCACGCCCGGTTTCAGCACGATGCCCGGATGCTCATCCAACTCGAGCACGAGCAGGTATGCATTCGGATCGTCGGCCGACGTGAGGCCCACGCGGCCGGAGCCCGTCGTCGAGGTTCCACATCGAGAGCCTGAGGTCGCTCTGCAT
>CAZYJB010000886.1:0-2497 GCA_964647675.1 uncultured Verrucomicrobiota bacterium
GGGGCAGAACGTCCTGCTCATGATGGATTCGGTGACGCGCTTTGCGATGGCGCAGCGCGAGATCGGTCTCGCGGTGGGCGAACCGCCCGCCACGCGCGGCTACACGCCCTCGGTCTTTTCGCTCCTGCCCCAGCTGCTCGAGCGCGCGGGCACTGGTGAACGCGGTTCCATGACCGGCCTGTTCACGGTCCTGGTCGAACAGGACGACATGAATGATCCGATCGCCGACGCCGTGCGCTCGATCCTCGACGGGCATGTCGTGCTGTCGCGCGATCTTGCCACGCAGAACCATTACCCGGCCATCGAGGTGCTCGACAGCGTCAGCCGCCTGGTGCGGGACCTCACCTCCGCTGAACAGCAGAAGCTGGCGGGTCGCGCGCGCGAGTCACTCGCGGTCTACCGTCGCAACCAGGATCTCATCAACATCGGCGCGTACCCGGCCGGCAGCAGCCCGGAGATCGACCTCGCCATCCGTCTGCACGATCCGCTGAAAGCCTTCCTCCGCCAGCGCGTGGACGAAGGGTTCGCCACGGCCGACAGCTGGAAGCTGCTCTCGCGAGCCCTCGAGACACCGGGGCCTGCCGCACCCGCGGTGCCGGCCAAGCCGAAGTCCTGATCCCGCCTGAGTCATGAAACGATTCCGCTTCACCCTCAACGCCCTGCTCGCCCTGCGCAAACGTCAGGAGTCCGAAGCCATGGAACGCTACGCCGCGGTTCTCTCCCGCCAACGCGCCGCTTCCGACCAGGTCGTGGCGGTGGATGCGGACCTCGGTTCCGCCGCCGCCGCGCTCCGCAGCCGCATGGGCGGCGCTCTGGTGGCCGCCGAGCTGGCCCAGCGTGGGGATCACCTGCGCGCACTCGAGTTGCGCCGCGTCCAGGCCGCTCTGGCCCTCGCCCGCGTGGAGCGCGAGATCCCGCCCGCGATGGACCTCATGCTCCACGCGCGCCGCCAACGCGAAGTGGTCGAGAAGTTCGAGTCGCGCCAGCGCGAGAAACACGGACGCGAGGCCCTGCAGCACGAGGCCAAGGAGAATGACGAACTCGCCCTGCGCCGGTTCAGCCCGGCCATCGCGTCGCACAGCCGCTGACATCCCATGGTCCAGAAACTTCAATCCCCCCTGGTCGCCGTCTTCCTCGGTCTCCTGCTCTACGTGGGAGTGACCGCCGCGCTGTGGCCCACGATCCGCGTGCCCCTGCCGAACAAACCCGCCGAGCCTCAGACCGCCATCGCCATCAAGCTGCCGCCGCCCAAAAAGGGACCCTCCTGGGAATACGTCAATCCGGAGGTGAATCAGCTGGTCGACGAGCTGAAGAAGGAACGGCTGGCCCTCGACGAGCGGGCACGTCAGCTCAACGAACTGGCCGCACGCCTCCAGGCCGAACGCAACGAGCTGAACGTGGTCACCCAACAGGTGGCACAGCTCCAGAAGGAGTTCGACGACACCGTGGTGCGAGTCACCGAGGAGGAGTCCGTGAACCTCAAGCGCCTCGCCAAGGTGTACACGTCGATGAGCCCGGAGGGCGCCTCCGTGATCCTCAAACAGCTCGATGAGACCACCATCGTGAAAATTCTGACCTTCATGAAGGACGGCGAAACGGCGCCGATTCTGGAGACGATCGCGAAGCTCGGCGATGCCGAGGCCAAGCTCGCGGCGAGCATCTCCGAACGCCTGCGACTCGCTGTGGTCCGTAAGCCAACTGCCAAACCGAGGACATGACCCCCCTGCCGCTTCTCTCTGCCGAAACCGCCGGTCCGGTCAGCGTGGGCATCCCCACGCTCGCCGACCCCCGCAACACAACCGCCCCCGATGCCGCCCATCCGGGCGGCGCCTTGCCCTTTGTCGACCTCGTCGAACGGGTACTGGGTACCCGGCCCGCCGGGGCTGGTGAGATTCTTCCCGAACCGGCGCCCGAGCTGCCCGCAGACGGAGACACCCTTTCTCACGAAGCATCGTCCGGTCTCCATCCCGGGGAAGTTCCCGCCGGGGACGACCCTGCGCCAGCGCGTGATTCTTTCGAAGAGGGCGACGCGGGGCCCGCGACCGCCGAAGATCCCCGCCAGGCCGGAATTCAACCTGTCGCCACGTCGACCACCCCCTCCCGCTCCGACTCGTCCGACCAGGCGCCGAGCCCGCGGGGCCACCGGTTTCCGCAGGAGGTCGTCCGCGCCGAGCGACGAGCCGCGTTGGCAGGGCCAACCTCGCCCGGAACCGCCGTCTCCCTCAGCTCGGAGCCGACCACCTCCGAGGCCGCGGTATCCGAGCCGTCGGAAGAGTGTTCGTCGACTCAGGCGGCGAAGGACGGTCGGCCGGACGCCGCCACCGTCCCCCCTGACTTCGGTCTCTTCCCCTCCGATTCCCAGCATTTCGAATCTCCGGCGCCCCAGCCCTCGGCACCGCCCGCGGCGGACGCCACGCCGTTGCCAACCGTCCGGGTTGACCAGAATGCCGCCACGGCGGTGCCGCTGCCGCCCGCGATTCCGACTCCGGCCGGCTCC
>CAZYJB010000887.1:0-2497 GCA_964647675.1 uncultured Verrucomicrobiota bacterium
ACGGGGATGCTCGGACCTCCCCGCCTCGGCCAGCGCCAAAATCCCTCGCCGCAGGGCCTTTCAAAGTTTTCAGACAGGCTCTTAGGAAGCGTTGGAAGAAAAGTGATCGTCTCCGTACTTCATACTTTGTGTTGCCGGCTCGGTTGTCTGGCCTGCTCAGCATAATGATCAGCCGTGTACGCTTCGCCTCTCACAAACTCACGCCAGACCCAGATCTTGCCGGTAAGCTCCATCCGGTTTGAATCACTGGTTCCGATGCACAGCCTCCATCTCAGATGCGCGCCGAACACCCCCAGGCTCTTGGACCCGCTCGCCGGACGCCTAGACTGCAACCGCCACGCGATCCCAGGCCTTGCAGGAGCGTCAGGCTCAGGAAAACTTTGTCGGTTCTGACAGTGTTTGCTCCATTTTCTTAAAGCATGACTCGCATATTCCATGCGTCACGGCAGGTGGGCATGAACGCTCGAATAGCCGCAATCGACGAGCAGCCTCCTCCAGCTCCACCCAATCGCCGCCCACATCAACCCCGCCGCACCAGGCGCACATGCGCAATAAAACCTCTGGAGAGCCGCCGTGGTGCCGAAGAATCTGTTGCGGTGGGCGGACCTCCTCAGAAAGCGCGCGCGTCCTGAACTCGACGTCTCCACGTTCCACCAAAACGACATCCATTTCCATCACGCGGCGGCAGGCTGGAGAGTCACATCGAAAGGTGAAATGAATGAAACGGCCGGCCCTCACGCTACTCAACACTTTTTGATACAGGTGCCGGGTCGTTGGATCCGTAATGAAATCCCAAAGAGAGCGATGTAATACGGTCGTCGACAGGGCTGCGTTGCCATCGTTGGACTCGGCAAATTCGTCGTACCGCCTGTTGGTGAAGCAAAGCTGGTCTGCCGCATCCACTCTGTATACAATATCAGCGTCAGGGAACATGGTATCAAACCTCGGGGACTACAAGATTGCCGCGCTGTCGCCGCCCGCTAAAGAAGGGCTGCGGCCAGAAACCGGCGCGGTTGAGTCGCGAGGCACCCACTTCCGGACCGTTCGCTCAGAGCCTGTCTGAGGACGACGACGGGCCCTGCTGCGAGGGATTCTGGCGATCGCCGAGGCGGGGAGATCCGAGCATCCCTCTCCCGTTCCCTCCTCGCGCCCCTAGCCATCCGGCCCTTGCTGCGAAAACAGGGTCTATCGGTGTTTCCAGACAGGCTCTCAGTTCGGTAGAGAAGAGCCCATGGTTCGCTGTGATTCCCAACACTTCTATGGAACCGGCGTGCCCATGCAGGGCGCTGATCCGACTGAAGACCGAGTGCCCCGGCGACACGCAACTCAACGGTCGTGCTCATGGGCTCACGCTACAAGGAGTACGTGAAATGTCGAGCGCAGGAGGGCATCGCCATCGAACGGCGGGCCCACCGACCGCCGCCGGAAGTGCTCGTTGCTCGCAGATCTACCGCTCGATCAACGAGGCGCATGCCAAGCCACTTCACCGCGTGGGATGTGGCTGCGCCAACTTTTACAGCCACGCCTCGTATAGGAACCTCGGAGTCAACAACCACACGGGGACCATTCTACGGGTTCCTTGACGACGTGGAACACCTTTCTCAGAGCCTGTCTGAAAACTCCGACAGGTCCTGCCGCGTGGAACTTTGGCTCCGGCCGGGGCGGGGACACCCGAGCATCCCCGTCCCGCGGCCGCGGGATAAGGATCGAACCAACGAAGGCCAGCGGCAGAAAACATGCCGCCCGGAGTGCTTTCGGAGTTGTCAGACAGGCTCCCAAGCATCCTTTCATTAAGTCGTGGAAGAACCCCACATACCATCCACCATTTCCCGTTCCCCATTCCCGAACATATATGACTCCAGAACGTTCGCTGCGGACCATCCGAATGCGGGGTTCTGATTCCATCTGCAGTCTTTCAGCGACTGTGGTGTGTCATCGCGCACGCTCGCGAAGTCGCAGCGCGCTTTTTACGCCCTTCTTCGCCAGATACCGGACGGCGTGGCGGATGATCCATCTCCGCTCCGGCGATGAGCCGTCCAACCATCGCTCACAGAGGTCGAACGCCAACGCCGGATGATCCTTGGCGATGTCGCCAATATGGTTGGCCACGCTGCGTCGCACGTAGAGATCAGCGTCATCCTTCAATGCTTCCAGAATAGGCATCACCGGGCGCGGATCTCTGATAAACGCCGCGATGCGGCGCGCCCACGGCAGGCGGGGTCGGGCGCCTTCCGAACAAAGCCTCCGCACATGGGGGTCCGGATCCCGCGTCCACTCCAGCAATCGCCCGAGAGTGCGTTCGGGCTGATCGATGAGAAATGTCCGCATGGAGAACTCCGCACTGAACCGCCGAGTCAACTCATGCTGCGCCGTCATCGAGACCTCGAATGGATCGCGTCCCCCGTTGCCGTCTCGGTCGAGACCGTAGGCCGCGATGAAGCTCACATGCGGAAGATAAAAAAATACGCGAAGCCCGAGACTGTCGGTCCCCGTGAGC
>CAZYJB010000888.1:0-2497 GCA_964647675.1 uncultured Verrucomicrobiota bacterium
CGCACCCTGTTCGGTGACATCATCGCCATCGACAGCACGGAGATCGGCATCGCCTTCGGCCTCCTCCTCGGGGTCGTCGTCCTCAGCACCTGGGCGTTAAGCCCGCTCTCGCTCATCTCGGTCAATGAAGACCTCGCGCATGTCTCCGGAATTCCGGTCCGCTGGTTCAACTACGGCTTCATCCTCATCCTGACCCTGACAGTCACTGTCACCATCCGGCTGGTCGGGATCCTCCTGGTGGGCGCCCTGCTGGTGATCCCGGCCGCCACGGCGCGGCAGGTGAGCGCCAATCTGCGCCAGGAGATCTGGCTCGCGATCGCCTGCGGTGCGCTGGCCGGAATCGGCGGCGTGCTGGTTTCACACCGCTTCGACATTCCGTGCGGACCCGCCATCGTGCTGTTGTCCCTGGTCCAGTTCACGGTCGCGCTGGCCTGGACCCAGCTCCGACGCATGCGCCCGGCATGAAGAAACCGTCGTCCACTCAGGGTACCTTCACCGGCGCAGGCCACAGCCACAGCCACAGCCACAGCCACAGCCACAGCCACAGCCACAGCCACGGTCCCGGTCCCGTCTCCACCCCCGTGCACTCCGCCGGCGCGGGGTCCAAGGCCCGGCCGCGGCGGGATCCGACGGAGCGCCTGCGGCGGGAGTCGCGTCGCATCACCGGCCCGCGCCAGGCCATCCTCCAAATCCTCGAGCAGCATCCCCACCCGCTTTCGAACAAGGAGATCTTCGCGGCCTTACGGCCCGGCGAGTGCGATCTCGCCACCGTCTATCGGTCGCTGCACCTGCTGGAAGGCATGGGTCTGGTGACGCGCTACGATTTCGGCGACGGCGTCGCGCGATTCGAGATGGCACGCGACGAACCCGGACAACATCATCATCACCTGGTCTGCTCCCGGTGCACGACCATCGTGGAGATCGAGGACTGTCTGGCCGCGGAGTGGGAGTCGCGCATCGCCGCGCAGAGCGGGTTCAAGATGGTGACGCACAAACTCGAATTCTTTGGCTTGTGTCCCGCTTGCCAGGAAGCGCCCGCGCGTGCGGAATCCCAGGCCGGTGCAGCTCCCCAAAAAAAGAAGGGCCGCGCCCCTGCGCGGCCCTTCGGATCATAATTCGATTTGGGTGGATTCTGGTTCGTTCGTTCGTTCGTTGGTTCGTCCTGTCCTTGTCAGGTTCGTTCAGGCTTCTCCCTGGTCATCAGCCCAGTCGTTCAGCCGGATGAGCTCGCGGACCTTGCGTCGTTCATAGCGGTGCTTCTGGGCTTTCTGCGGTCTGCTGTCGACGTTCTTCAGGTGGTAGCGATGACTCTGAACCACGTCGCCGATCTGTTGATGGGACTTAGCCATGTTTCGGATCTTTGGTTACTGGCGTCGATCACCCTGCAAGAAGACGAGACGACAGTGTTGGAGTCTGTGGGGGACCCCGGCCGTCTCGCCGCGTCTTTGAGTAGGATTCTCATTGACGTCTTCGCCGGTACTGATAGTCCCGCGCGCGCGATCGTTCAAATGATTTTTCCGGAATGTTTCAGGACCCCGCCCGTCTAGGGAATTCGGAGTTTTCACTTTCCGCAGGGAATTTCGCATCGGCAGATTCCCCTACCCGAAGTTGCACCCCATGAATGACCCCGCCCAGGTCCTCCGTGATTTCTCCCCCACCCGCGAATGCTTCGTCGGCATCGACTCGGACGGGTGCGTGTTCGACACCATGGACATCAAGCACAAGGAGTGCTTTGCGCCCATGTTCATCAAGCACTTCGGCCTCCAGGCCGTCGCCCGGTTCGCGCGCGAGGCGTGGGAGTTCGTCAACCTCTACTCCCGCACGCGCGGGATCAACCGATACCCTGCCCTGTCCAACGCCCTCAACCTCCTCGCCGAGCGCGGGGAGGTGCGGGCGCGGGATTTCCAAGTGCCGTCCTCGGACGATCTGGACGCGTGGATGGCCCGCGAACCCCGCCACACGCTGGCGTCGCTGAAGGCGGAGGTGGAGCAGCGCGGCAACCATGAGCTCGCCCCGGTCCTGGCCTGGTCGCTCGCCGTCGACCGGCAGATCGAAGACCTCGTCCACGGTGTGCCGCCGTTCCAGGGCGTCCGCGAAACCCTCGAACGCCTGCGCGGCCACGCCGACGCGATGGTCATTTCGCAGACCCCGCAGCCCGCGCTCGAACGTGAGTGGGCCGAGCACGATCTGCGTCCTCTGGTTGCCCTCGTCGCCGGACAGGAGTCGGGCACGAAGAGGGACCACCTGCGCCTCGCGACGCAGGGAAAGTACCACCCCGCGAAAGTGCTTATGATCGGGGATGCGCCCGGTGACTTCACCGCCGCGAAGTCCAACAACGCGCTGTTCTTCCCGATCCTCCCCGGGCGGGAGGAGGCGTCGTGGAACCGTCTCCTCAGCGAGGGCCTCGACGCCTTCTACGCTGGCGCCTTCGCGGGCGACTACGAGAACGATCTCCTGCGCGAGTTCCAGGCGTGCCTGCCCGAGCATCCCTCCTGGT
>CAZYJB010000889.1:0-2488 GCA_964647675.1 uncultured Verrucomicrobiota bacterium
GCGCTCGCGGTGATTCTCGCGTTCCTGTTCCGCGACAGCTTCAACCCCGACATGGCCATGTTCGCCAACGACGGGCCGCTGGGAGCCGTGGAGTGGATTTGCAAGCAGAGTTGGTCGGCGATGACCGGGGTCTGGTCAGACCTGAACTGGGTCGGCGCCAATGGCGGTAGCTCAACGCTTGGCCTCACGACGCCGCTGGCGTTCCTGATGGGAGCCTGGGCCTTCATCAATTTCTATTCTCCGCTGATGATCCTCCTGCTGGGTCTCGCGGCTTGGTGGTTTTTCCGACGCCTTGGCTTCGCGCCGGGTGTGTGCGTGGCGGGTGGTCTGGCGGCGGCGCTGAACTCTGACTTCTTTTCCTACGCCGCCTGGGGCCTGGGCACTCTGACTCTTTGTGTGGCATGCGCTTTCGTCGCGCTGGGATTCCTCGTTAAACCTCCGAGGGCCTCCTGGGCGGGCCCGGTGTTCGCAGGCGCCGCGCTTGGACTTGCGTTGGTAGAGGGTTTTGACAATGGCGCAATCTTCAGCCTCTACGTCGCCGCCTTCGCCATCGTTGCGGCGATCAACAGGCCAACTCGTAGCAACGAGCCGAGTCAGACTGGGAAGAATCTCCTCAAAGGAATGGCGGCCATCGGAGTCGTGGCCGTGGTCTCAGCGATCATCGCGGCTCAGGTGCTCGGCACGACCGCTGCCATTGTTCTCAAGAGCAAACTCGCCCCCACCCCCCCGGGCGAAAGCGCCACTGCCGGCCGCTCTGCCAACTGGAACGCCGTCACCCAATGGAGTCTGCCTCCAGTAGAAACTCTGAGAGCCGCCATCCCTGGTCTGTTTGGCTATCGCATGGACACGTCCAACGGCGGCCAATACTGGGGCCTGGTTGGCAGCTCGCCGGCTTGGGATGAGTATCTCTCGAAATCTCCCCGCGACCCGGCACAGGCGCCGCGCGAAATGCTCCGCTACTCCGGCGCCGGCCATTACACCGGCGTTCCCGTGCTGCTCCTAGCCGCCTTCGCCGTGGCCCAGTTGTTCCGGAGGCAAGGCTCGGCGCTCTCCGATACGGAGCGGCGCTGGGTTGGTTTCTGGCTGGTGGCTGCCATCCTCTCGCTCCTGTTTGCCTTCGGCCGTTTCACCCCCTTCTACCGCATCATCTACGCCCTGCCCGGGTTCGACACCATTCGCAATCCGGTGAAGTTCCTGCACCCGCTTAACGTCGCGCTCGTGATTCTCAGCGCCTACGGATTGCAGGCGCTCTGGCGTGGCTGGATGGCTTCAGCCAACGAATCGACCAAGGGCGCCAGTGAAGCCCTTGGCTCGTGGTGGTCGCGCGCGTCCGCCTGGGAACGCGGTTGGGGCTTGGCCACCATCACCGCGTGCGGCGCGGCCGTCGTGGGCTGGCTCTCCTACGGAAAGGACGGTCCCAATCTCGTTCGATATCTGGGAGAGGTGGGCTTCGACGGTCAAGCTGCGTCGGCCATTGCCCGCTTTTCCCATCAGGAAGTCGGCATGTTCGTGCTCGTTCTGGCTGTTTGGGTGCTCCTGGTGCTCCTGGGACTCAGCGGCTGGTTCTCGCGCCAGAAGGGCCGCACCGCCCTGATCGCCTTTGCTGTCCTGATCGGCCTCGATCTCGCACGCGCCAATGTTCCCTGGGTCATTCACTACAACTGGCGCGAACGCTACGCGACCAACGTCGCGCTCGATACCTTGAAGGCGAAGCCGCACGAAGGACGCGTGACCGGACGGCTTCCCTTCGCGCTCTCCGGTCAAGCTGCACAACTGCAAGGCACGCTCAGCGACGTCGAGGGAGGGGAATGGCGGCAACACCAGTTTCGCTACTACGGCATCCAGTCGCTCGACATCGTGCAGATGCCGCGCACGACCGCGGACTATGAGGCTTATGTGGGCACCCTATCGTCCAACCCTTTGCGCTACTGGGAACTCACTAACACACGTTATCTGCTCACCCTCGCGCCGATCGTCGATGGGTTGAACCAACAGATCGATCCAGAGCGGAAACCGTTCAAGCTGGTGACGCCATTTACGTTGGAACAGACCGCCTCCGGCGCGATCAAGGCCTCTCCAAGCGCCAACGGACCGTTCGGTGTCGTCGAATATGCCAATGCGTTGCCGCGCGCGATGCTGTTTGACCAATGGCGTTCGCAGGTTCCGGACGACGAGGCGCTGCAGACTCTGGCCTCCACCAATTTCAATCCCCATGGCTCCGTGCTCGTCGCAGAGCAGATCCCAACACCATCCGTCTCCACCACCAGTCAACCCGCTGGCACCGTCGCCTATAAGCACTACGAACCTCGGCGGCTAACTCTCGAGACCGAGGCGCGTACGCCCTGCGTTCTCCTGCTCAACGACAAGCACGACGCCGACTGGCGCGTCCGGGTGGATGGAAAAGAGGAACCGCTCCTTCGGGCAAATTATCTCATGCGGGGCGTCTACCTCCCCGCCGGCAGGCATACCGTCGAGTTCCACTTCGAAC
>CAZYJB010000890.1:0-2485 GCA_964647675.1 uncultured Verrucomicrobiota bacterium
GCATGGGGTCACGAGCTCCGTCTCGTGACTCGGTGTCCGTAGAGGACACCGCCCCACTCTCTGGTTCGCCGGGGCGTCGGGCTCATCCCCCCTTCGCTGCCGCGCACGTGCCCTATCTCCATGAACGCCAATACAGAGCCCGCCGCCACCGAGGGAATCACAACCAATGGAAACCGGGATCATCGCCGAGACCACCCGCCGAAGCCTCACTTTCCCCGAGGTCCCCGTGGGACCCATTTCGGCCGCAACGGCGATCACCACATCGAGAGATTCCCTGCCGCCGGCCCGTCGGGAACTCGAGGCGAGGCGTGGGCACGTTCGCGGGACTCCAGATCATCGCTCCGTGTCTGCGGGCTTCATCGGAATTCCTTCAAGAGACGGTACGTCGAGGAAGTAAACGGGTGCCCCATCGAAATCGTGCCAGACAAGGTCCAACCGACGATCGGCCGCCACGAGTGAAAGGTTTCCTGGTGACGACTCGAGGCGCATGCGGCGGCCTGTGAAGGGGTTGAGCAAATTCGTCGACAGCATGCCGACCGACATCGGGAACTCATCCCTGTCGAGGAACTCGGATACCTCCTTCTGCGCATCGTGCAACGCATTCGAACGCGCTGCCACCCCGGCCTCCCTGAAGTACGCCCGGACGGCGGGCAGTTCTGCCGTGTCGAGCGCGAGCAACTTCAGTGCGCTACGCGCGTCGCCCGAGGCCCCGCGCCGGATCGCTCGTTCCACCTTCGACGACGGTACGATGGGGATGACAAGAATCCCGATGAGACCTACCACTGCGGCCACCATGGCACCGCCCTGGTCAAACGAAGTGAACCAGGGGATGGGGCCCACAGTTCGAAACCATCGAAGGCCGCCCACGGCCAGGACCGTCGCCAGGATCCAGGCAGGGTAGAGAAGGGCCTCCGTTAACGCCGCCTTCCACACATACACAGTCTGTCCCTCCGCTCGAATCGGCTGCCACCGAAGCACCACATCTTGCGCCATGCTCGCCGTAGTCAGGCGCGCGGAAAGCTTGGTCGCGACGGTGGCCCCGGAAACCAAGGCCTTGAGTTCCGGATGCCGAATGCGCAGGGGATAGGGGCCCATGGCAGGCAGGGATCGCTCGGAGAAATCCGGCACACCGCAGTATCGTACTCTCCAACCTCGCGCGACCGCCCGGGCCGCACCGAAAACATAGAGGTCGCAATCGAGGGAGCTTGTCCCGACTCCCGTCAATCGCATGGGGTACACCGGCTCCCGCGAGGCAAATTGGAACAGCACTGGATGCAGGGCCGCTAGTTCCCCGGGGCGGGGATGACCTACCCGAGCCGCGACGAAAACCCAGCCGCGATTCAAATAGTCCTGCGCGACGGAAGTGATCCCTGCTGGCACTTCAAATCCCCGGCTCTCCAACCACCTCACCAGCGCACTCGAGTTTGAAGCGGTGAGTGTCGTGATCTCGAACACGCCGGCCCGCTCCTCCGACAGAACGCTGACTCCCTCGTTGGAGTACGCATCTGAGCCGCTCAGGTGTCCCTTGCCCTTCGCCGACCCTAAGGCCGGCAATAGCATCGAACCCAAAATCACCAGCATCCCGAGCACGGCGACCGCGTCGACAAACCGCATGGAGATCTTTCGCTGCATGGCCCACCGGAGGACCAGAATCACCAGACAAACCACTACGCCCCCGGCCCAGCCCCAAGTCACTGCGACGATGACGCGGGGTTGAAAGAGATTCTGAAGCGTGGGGAACAGACCCGCGTCCACCGCCCGAACTACCGTGGGTCGCGCCGGCAACGGCACGATCCAGCTCAGGTTGGTCGCCTGTGATCGGGCAGTGGTTTCGACCACCAGCGTCTCGACTCCGTCGTGCCAATGCACCAGTGCTCGTTGGGAGGGTGTCTCAGCGCGCAAATACCCTGGTGGCGAGAACACCTTCCCATCGCCGAACGCGGAAACAACGAATCCCTCAACCAAGAGGAGGAGGATCAGCCAATGGATGGGTCGTCTCACGAAATGCACGACCGTGAGCGCCTGCCTCGGAATGCCGTGAATGAAATCTTCAGCCATCTGACACGTAGTCGACATTCAGCTCCTCCGCCGCGGCGCTGAGGGCGAGGTCTCTGGTCCAAAGCCTCGCTCCCCCCAGGCGACAAGCCGCGAGGAGCAGGACGTCCGTCCACCCAAGTCCACGTCCCCAAAGCTTGCCTTGCTCCAGCAACCGAAGCGCCTCGTCGGCGCGCGCTTCGGGCAGCGCCGGAAGCCGCCAGAGCTCGGCCAGAATCCGGTCGCGCACGCGGAGCGTGCCGCAGGCGAGTTCACCGATCACCGCGGAATGGGCCACCACCATGCCCGCCATGAGTCGCTCCACCAGCTCCGGCTCGCTCCGTCGCAGGTGATCGATCCAGACCGACGTGTCGACGAGCACCTTCATCGTCGGGACCTGGGCGATTTCACCGGCCTCCGACGGGGACCCGCTTCAGCCCTGGCATCGGTA
>CAZYJB010000891.1:0-1547 GCA_964647675.1 uncultured Verrucomicrobiota bacterium
GCTTTTCAATTGCTGTCCCTCGCCCGAGTTTCCGCCAACCCGAAGTTCCCGCTCCAACTTAGCGAGAACCGTCGGCATCTGGTGGATCAAACCGGCGCGCCGTTCCTCTATCAGGCCGACACGTCATGGATGTTTTTCACCATGCTGACCGAGACGCAGGCCAGGGAGTACCTCGCGCGGCGCAAGGAACAGGGTTTCACCGCGCTCCAAGTGACCCTGACCGGATTTCTCGGCATGACAAACCTCGAGGGAGAGCTTCCCTTCGCCGGCACACCGCCTGAGCAGGATTTCGCAAGGCCGAACGAAAAGTTCTTCGGTCATGTGGATCGCGTTTCGCAGGAGGCGCGGCGTCAGGGGATGCTGCTCGCCATCGCGCCGGCGTGGTCGGGCTGTTGCGGCGAGGGCTGGGCAGGCCGTGAGAAGAATGGGGCGCTCAAGCCGCTGAACGCCAACGGCGCTGAGAAGTCGCGCGAGCTGGGTCGCTGGCTGGGGAAGCGCTTCGGCGAGTTCGACCACGTCATGTGGATTTTGGGCGGCGACAACGACCCAAACAACGCCCGTGAAGAGATTCGCGCTCTCGGTCGCGGCCTCAAGGAAACCGCTCCACGCCAACTCATCACCTATCACGCGGCCTCAACGCACTCGAGCACCGACGTCTGGCCGGCCGATGAACCGTGGCTCGATGTCTCGATGGTCTATTCCTACTTCCGCGGCTTCAACAAGGCATGGAACAAGAACCAGCCCGACATCTACGAGGTCGGTCACGCCGAGTTCGCGAAGATTCCGGTGCGCCCCTTCTTACTCGGCGAATCCACCTATGAAGGCGAGCACGATGCCTGGGGCAGCGCGGTGCAGGCCCGTAAACAGGCGTACTGGGCGGTGCTAAGCGGTGGCTTCGGACATGCCTATGGTTCGCCCAACTGGCATCTGCGTGACGACTGGCGGAAGGTCGCGGCGCTTCCTGGCGCCGAAAGTCTGCGGCACTTGCGCCACGTGTTCACGGTGCGGCCTTTTTCCGAATTGGAGCCCGATGTGAGGAACACAGTAGCCGTCGGGGGACAGGGCCGCTACGCGACCAACGATTGGGCGACGACCGCACGCGCCCGCGACGGCAGCTACGTGATCGCCTATCTGCCGTCGCCCCGTGCGCTGGAGGTCGATCTATCCCAGGTCGCCGGCACACAGGCCCGCGCTACGTGGATGAATGCGGCAACTGGCGAGATCCATCCAGGCGGCGTGCTCGCCACCCAGGGCAAAAGGGTGTTCTCGCCCCCGGAGTCGGACAATGCAAAAGACTGGGTGCTGATCCTCGATGATGCCGAGGCGCCGTTGGCCGAGTTGCGGCCTGGCCCGGTTAAACACCCGTTGACAAAGTGAGTGGGGTCCTGCGGCGAGGAAGTTTGAGGGCGACCGAGGCGGCGAGGCCGGAGCATCCCCGCAGCGGGCCGTCAAGGGCACGGCGCTGCAAAGCGTCGATCACCAGGGTGATTGCCGCCACGGCGTTCCGGCCAAAGACGGAGAAACGATCTGATTGCCGAGGGAAATGG
>CAZYJB010000891.1:1557-2481 GCA_964647675.1 uncultured Verrucomicrobiota bacterium
CCTGGTGCCCTACGGCAGTGAATGCGGACATCACTGCGCCCGGCATCAGGGCCGGTTTGCCGACGTGCCTTGGGCGGACGACTTTGACGTGGTCGTTCAGGTCCGCGCGATCACCAACCATGGCGCGCAGCATTTCAAGCAGCACCCGACCCCAGCCAAGGCCGGTCTCATGGTGTGCGACGACAAAGATCGGCCGATCGCTACGTCGCCCGGGTGCGCTCCGAGCGGAATGGTGATCTCCCCCGGCTTGGCAGTGAGGTCGTCGAGTTTCTCGGGCTCGTCGGACTTCAGCGTGCGGACCTTTGTGTGGCGCGCTCTTCATGAACGACGGCATGCGACGAAAGCTATTACTTCCCGGCGGCCTTCTTGCCCGGCTTCATCTCCGGATGCGTGATGTCGGGCCGCGCCATTTTTGAGTCGGGTTCGCGGAAGACCCACGGCTGCCATGCAGCACGCGCTTTTTCCCACTCGGCGAGTGTGCGCGTCGGGAACCAGCCGGGGTAGCCGTATTTATCGAAGTCATACTTCGCCGCGTGATCCTCCACCCAGTCGTCCACATTCACGCCGGCCGGTGCGTCAGGAAAAATGCCCGTGCCGCGAAACTCATCGTCGATGCCCGAGTCCTCAATGACGTTCTTGCGCCAGTCATCGAGGGCCGCGAGCAGTTCCGCCTTCACCTCCGCGTAGGCGGGGTCATTCGCGACGTTGCGCACCTCGTGCGGATCCCTGGTAAGATCGAACAGCTCGATCTCCGGCTTCGTCGGCGCGAAGAACGCCGCCTGCTCGGGCGTCAGTTTTCCCCTTAGGTTCAGCACGTTCATCTCTGCGAGGATCGGATACGCGCACACCTTCTAGCGTCTCAACAGAACCCACGACCGATCCGGAATAACGTAGAGGAAGAGCTTGTGCGTCCTGGAGCGGATA
>CAZYJB010000892.1:0-2476 GCA_964647675.1 uncultured Verrucomicrobiota bacterium
CCCTGACTCGCACAACCAGTTGATGCTGTGGAACTAATGACCGGATGACAGTGATTCTTTAGTCATGGGTGGAGAGCCACGGAGGCGGCCTTTTCTTGTGAGTCAACACATCCGGGTCGCCCGTCATAGTTGCCTTTGTGCACCACTAACCCCTCCCTCACCCCCGCATTGTGTCCCTGGTCCGCGCGCCGTAGGCTCGCGCCGATGCACAACGTTCCCGTTCCGCGGGTTGCGGTGATCGGCACGGGGTCCCTCGGCAAGGAACATGCCCGCCTCTACGCCGAGATGGCCGCCGCCGGTGAGGTGGTCTTCACCGGCGTCTACGATACGTCGCCCGAGGCCGCCCGTGCGGTCGGCCAGCGCCTCGGCGTGCCCACCTTCGACAGCCTCGACGCCCTCGCCGCGGCGGCCGACGCCTTCAGCGTCGTCACCCCCACCTCGACCCATTTCGCCACCGCACAAAAGCTTCTCGCGCTCGACCGCCATGTCCTCGTCGAGAAGCCCATGACGGATAACACGGCCGATGCGAACACCCTGGTCGAGCTCGCACGCGAACGGAACTGCGTCCTTCAGGTCGGCCACGTCGAGCGCTTCAATCCGGTGTTCAAGCGCCTGCAGGAGGTCGCGCCCGAGCCGCGCTTCATCGAGGCCCACCGCCTCTCGCCCTATCCAGCGCGTTCGATCGACATCGGCGTCGTGCTCGACCTGATGATCCACGACATCGACGTCATCCTCGCGCTGGTCGATTCGTCGGTGGTCGCCTTCGACGCCGTGGGCATCCCGGTCCTGAGTCGCAGCGAGGACATCGCGAACGTGCGTCTCCGGTTTGCCAACGGCTGCGTCGCGAACGTCACCGCCAGCCGCGTCAGCGCCGAGCGCCTGCGCAAGATCCGTGTCTTTTCGGGCGGTCCCCAGCCCGCCTACGTGTCCCTCGATTACCGCGCCCAGACCGGCTACATCCTGCGTCTCGCGAAGGGGCACGAGAAGGAGAGTTCCCTGCTCAAGAAGCTCCTCCACGCGCGCGACTCGTCCATCGTGGTCGAATATGCCGGACGCAAGATCGTGCGCGAGCCGGTGCCCATCGATCGCGAGGAGCCCCTCAAGCTCGAGCTGCGGCACTTCGTCCGCTGCGTGCACGAGCAGCGAACCCCGCTGGTCAGCGGCGAATCCGCCAAGCGCGCGCTCGATCTCGCCCTCGCCATCACGCGCCAGATTGCCACCCAGATTCCTCCGGAGCTGTCGTGAGCCGCACATCCCTCTCCATGGTGTCATCCCGGCGCGTCGCGGAAGCCCTGATCTCCGAGTGAAGGCGCAGCGCATCATGCTGATCGCGGGCGAGCCGAGCGGCGATCTGCTGGCGGCGGAACTCGCGCGGGCCTTGCGCGAACGCCTTGTCGCGGTCGGATGCCCCGCACCGGAGTTCTTCGGCGCCGGAGGCCCCCGCATGGCCGAGGCGGGAGTGGAACTGGAACTCGACCTTACGCGCTATGCCATCATTGGACTCGCCGACGTGCTGCGGAACCTGTGGCGCCTGCGGGGCATCCTGCAGCGCATGCTCGACCTCGCGCGCGCGCGGCGTCCGGAGATCATCGTCTGCGTCGACTACGGCGGCTTCAACCGGCGCTTCGCCGCCGCCCTGCGTGCCCGACCCGAGCCCGGCTGGCGTCCGCGCCTCGTCCAGTACGTTTCGCCTCAGGTCTGGGCCTCCCGCCCCGCGCGCGCGCGCACGTTGGCCCGCGACCTGGACCTCCTGGTCAGCATCCTGCCCATGGAACGCGCGTGGTACGCCGCGCGCTATCCCGCGTTCAACGTGATGTTCGTGGGGCATCCCATCGTCGACCGCCATCCCAACGCGCTTCGGCGAGTCACGCCGCCGGACGCCTCCCCGCCCCGCATCCTCCTGCTCCCCGGCAGCCGTCCTTCCGAGATCACGCGCCACTGGCCGGTGATGGTCGAGGCGGCACGCCGCGTGCATGCCGTCCAACCGGCCGCGTGGACGGCGGTGTTCGTGAACGAATCGCTGCGTGCCTCGGCGCTCGCACTGGGTGACGGGACCGACGTGGGGCTCCGGACCCGCCTCGGCGGACTGAGCGAGGAACTCGCGCAATCCACACTCGCCATCGCCTCGACGGGCACCGTCACGCTCGAATGTGCGCTGTGGCAGGTGCCGACGCTGGCGATCTACAAGGCCTCGTGGAGCACCTATCAGATCGCGCGCCGCATCATCAGAATCAGGCACCTGGCGTTGCCCAACCTGCTGTCCCCCAACCCGGTCATGCCGGAGTTCATCCAGGATGCCGCCGATCCCGCGCGCATCGCGCGAGCCGCTCTTGATCTGCTCGCGTCGCCCGCGGAGCGGGCGCGTGTGCGCGAGCAACTCCGCGACGTGGTATCCCTGCTCGGCGAACCCGGCGCCGCGCAGCGCGCCGCCGAGGCCATCCTGGCACTCGACCCATCTCCTGCGCTCACCGGCCCC
>CAZYJB010000893.1:0-2475 GCA_964647675.1 uncultured Verrucomicrobiota bacterium
GTCCGGTTCGGAGGGAGGGGCAAGGTTCAATCCCTTGTCCCTACCCCTATCGACGAACGTAGCCGCGAGCGTCAGCTCGCGCTGACCGGCGTTGGCGAACGGAGTTGCCGGAGCGGGTGAGCGCCGCCTGGACGGCGGCGGCTACGACGGGCGTAGCCGCGAGCGTGTAGCTCGCGCTGACCGGCGTTGGCGAATGGAGTTGCCGGAGCGGGTGAGCGCCGCCTGCACGGCGGCGGCTACGAGCGGGGTCCCTTCTCATCTCACCGCTCCCACTCCAGCTCCGGGTGAGGCTCGCTTCGTGGTCGGTTGCGCGCGGCATCCCAATAGGCGCCCGCTTTGAAGCGCGCGATGTGACCGTCGAGGAACAGAAACTGCGCGCCGCCGGCGTGCAGGTTCGTGTGCGTGTAGCTGCGCGGTCCGACCGCAGGCAGGTTCTTTGAATCGAACAGCCACACCAGGGTGGCGGGACGCTGGATCTCGGCGAGGCGCACCGGTGCTTCCTCGTCCGCGGTGCCGTCGACGTTCTGGTTGAGGCAGTAGTGGAACAGATTGCGGCCGTTCGAGCGCCGCACATTGGCGGGGCAGAGCCAGACTACCCAGGGCGTGGCCGCCCGAGCGTTGGTCCGCCATGGGAGGGTCACATAGGCGGGCACGCCGAGTTCGCGCGGCAACTGGACGTACCAGCCGGTGTTGGTGTGGCGATCGGTGGGATTGGGCACGCCCTCCGGCGGCAGGCGATCATCCTGGGCGTCCGCGTAGAGTTGGGTGGCAAGGCCCCATTGCCGGAGGTGATTCTGGCAGAGGACCCTCCGGGCCATGTCCCGCGCGCGGCGCAAGGCAGGAAACAGGCAGGCGGTCAGTATGGCGATCAACGCGATGCTGGTGAGCAGTTCCAGCAGCGTGAAGCCGGAGTGGCCCGCCCCGCGGTAATGGCGCCGCCGGTCCGGCAGCGATCCCGGGCGAGGTCGAGGAAACCGAGGGAAAGAGGGAAATGACTTCACGAGTCGCTCCGGGGAAGAACGGGGGCGACCGCAGCCAGATCCGCTTCTCCCCTGCCCGAGGGGCGGTCCCGTTGCACGCTCGAAGTCGAGGCCGGCGCGGGGTCAGGCCGACGGTCGCAGTTTTTTCGCGCGCCGGGCGAAAGTCGCGGGGTCGCTCCTTTACGACTCGGGCGGTTCCCGGTATGACCGAGCCGGACGGTTCGCTGTCCTCACCACGACCAAGCGCGCCCATTTCACGTCACGCATCATCCCCGTTTCATCATTGCCGACATGCCCCCCAAGAACGAAGCCAAGCCCGTGGAGATCAAACCTGCGGATGCCAAGTCCGTTGAGCCGCGCGCGGCGGAGGCCGCGAAGACGCCGGCGGAGCCGGTCCGGCCGCCGATGAGCGCGGCGCGCCAGCGCGAGCTCGAGGCGGCCATTTCGAGCATCACCAAGGCGTATGGCGATGGCGCCATCATGCGCCTGGGCGAAGTGGCGGCCACTCACCGCATCGAAGTCATCCCCACCGGTTCGCTGGGACTGGACCTCGCGCTCGGGGTGGGGGGCGTGCCGCGGGGTCGCGTCGTCGAGATCTACGGTCCGGAATCCTCCGGCAAGACCACGTTGATGCTGCACATCATCGCCAACGCGCAGCGCCTGGGCGGTCTGGCGGCCTTCATCGATGCCGAGCACGCGCTCGATCCCAACTACGCACGCAAGCTGGGCGTGAACCTCGACGACCTGCTCGTTTCGCAGCCGGACTCCGGCGAGGAGGCGCTGAGCATTTGCGAGACCCTGGCGCGCTCCAATGCGCTCGACGTGATCGTCATCGATTCCGTGGCGGCGCTGGTGCCCAAGGCGGAGTTGGAAGGCGAGATGGGCATGGCGACCATGGGCATGCAGGCGCGTCTCATGTCGCAGGCGCTGCGCAAGCTGACCGCCATCCTCAGCAAGGCGAAAACCACCTGCCTGTTCACCAATCAGATCCGCGAGAAGGTGGGCGTCATGTTCGGGAATCCCGAGACGACGCCCGGCGGCAAGGCGCTCAAGTTCTACGCCAGCGTGCGCATTGACATCCGGCGCAAGGACGTGCTGAAGGACGCGGCCGGCAACGCCACGGGCAACCATGTGAAGGTGAAGGTGGTGAAGAATAAGGTGGCACCGCCGTTCTGCGAGGCGGAGTTCGACATCATCTTCAACCACGGCATCGACCGCGAGGGCAGCGTGATCGACGTTGGCGTCGACAACGGCGTGGTCGACAAAAAGGGTGCGTGGCTCCAGTTCCAGGGCGAACTCATCGGCCAGGGCCGCGACGCCGCGCGCAAGGCGCTGGCCGAGAAACCCGAGTTGGCGAAGAAGATCGTGGACGCGATTCTCGCCAAGCGCGCCGTCGCGGCTGCTGCGACGACCACGGGGACGGCGGCGGCGGCGCCGGCTGTCGCGCCAAAAACCTGAGAGCCGGTCTGCGACGTCGACAGGTCCTGGGGCCGAT
>CAZYJB010000894.1:0-1406 GCA_964647675.1 uncultured Verrucomicrobiota bacterium
CCGCACCACTCGGCCCAGAAGTCGACGACCACGGGACGTGTCGAGTGCAGGACCACCAGTTCAAAGTTAGTTTCGTTCACTTCCCGGGTTGTTTTAATAGTTTTTTCTCCAGAGGTTGGAATGGGTTCGAGGTTTACGAGTTCGGCGAGCAGGCCATCCAAATCGAGAGGCCGCGTCGTCATTCGCAGTTCGCCATCGGCCCGTGGCCACTCGGCGGGATCGCGATCGCGATAGAGTTCGATGCCGTGACCGTCAGGATCGCGCAGATAGATCGCCTCGCTCACTCCGTGGTCCGAGGCGCCGTCGATCGACACGCCGTGGTCGAACAGGCGCTTGAAGGCGCGCGCGAGTTCCACGCGGCTCGGGTAGAGCAGGGCAAAATGGTAGAGGCCGGTGCGTCCGGGCGGCGGTGGCGGCGCGCCTTCGCCAGCCCAGGTGTTGAGACCAAGGTGATGATGGTAGCCGCCGGCCGAAAGAAACGCCGCGTTCGAACCGAGCCGCTGCGTCACTTCGAGTCCGAGCGCCTCACGATAAAACCGCACCGAACGCTCGAGATGGGCCACCGTCAGGTGCACGTGGCCGACGCGGACTTCAGGATGGATGGCACGCGTGTTCATGGGGATCTCCGATCAATGGTAGCCGCCCGCGATGTTGAGGGTCTGCGACCCCACCTTGCCCGTCAGTTTGCTCGCACGCATGTTCGTGTTCGTTTGGATCGTATTCGTGGGGGTCACCGCCGGTCTTCCCGGTGACGTTCCGTGGCTGCCATCAGGCATGGGGCGTGCCAGGGCGATCCCGCGTCCGGACACCGCGCCGATTCTTCGGATTTACTGGGTTTTCGGAGGGCCCGCATCCGGAGGGGGGGGTGCCGGAAACAATGCATCTGCGTTGAACAACGCAGATGCGGTGTCTTCAACGCAACGATGTTGCGTTGGGGCCCGGTCGGCGCTAGGAAGCCAGCCGTGGCCACGACGACCCTGCCGCGTTCCGAAAAACCAGGCACCGCCGAGGGCGGGGATCCTGCCGCCCTGCTGGCGCGCAGCCAGGACCTCAGCCGGCGGCTGGAGGAACGCGAGGAGTTCTACCGCTCGTTCATGGAAAGCCTCGCCGAGGGGGTCATCATCACCGACCACGAAGGCCGGGTACTGTACGCCAACTCGCGCGTCGAATGTCTCACAGGATATCCGCGCTCGGAGCTGCTCGGTCGCATTAGTTACGAGGCGCTTTCACCGAAGGAGGAATGGCCGGTGATGCGCCGCCGCTTGAAGGAACGCCTCGCGGGAAAGGAGGAAACCTACGAGTACGAACACGTGCGGCAGGATGGCGGACGGCACTGGGTTGCGGTGCGCGCGCTGCCGTATCGCAATGGGGCGGGGCGTGTGGTGGGCACCATAGGACTCATCTCC
>CAZYJB010000894.1:1416-2475 GCA_964647675.1 uncultured Verrucomicrobiota bacterium
CGCCTTACCATTTGGAGGGTGGAAGGCTTCGGGCCTCGGGCGCGAGCTGTCGCGCCGTGCGCAGGAGAACCAGTACCTGCACGAGGAGTTACGCGGGGAATTTCGCGCGATTCTGGGCCATAGCCCGGCGCTCAAGAAGGTGCTCGCCCAGATCGAGATGGTGGCGCCGACCAACGCCGGCGTGCTGATCCTGGGGGAGTCCGGAACCGGTAAGGAACTCGCTGCGCGCGCGATCCACGATCGAAGTCCAAGGAGAGAGGCCGCGCTCGTTCGCGTGAACTGCGCGTCGGTCCCGCGTGAGCTATTTGAGAGCGAGTTCTTCGGGCATGTGCGCGGCGCCTTCACCGGCGCGGTAAAGGATCGCGTGGGGCGCTTCGAACTCGCCCAGGGCGGCACGCTGTTCCTCGACGAGATCGGCGAGGTGCCGCCCGAACTGCAGAGCAAGCTGCTGCGCGTGTTGCAGGAGGGGCAGTTCGAGAAGGTCGGCGAGGACCGCACGCGGTCGGTGGACGTCCGCATCATCGCCGCCACCAACCGCGATCTCGAGGCGGAGGTGCGGTCCGGCCGCTTCCGGCAGGATCTCTACTACCGCCTCAGTGTCTTTCCGATCGAACTGCCGCCGTTGAGGGATCGCGTCGAGGACATTCCCGTGCTCGCGCAGCATTTTCTTGGCGAATCGGCGCGCAAGCTCGGCGTGGCGGCGCCGAGCTTCACCCCGGGTCACCTGCGTGAACTGCAATCGTACGACTGGCCCGGCAACATCCGCGAACTCCAGAACGTGATCGAACGCGCGGTGATCCGATCTCGCGATGGGCGCTTGGACCTCGGGCTCGCGTCGGGAACCGCGCTGCGTTCCGCTGTGCGCCCGGCTTCGGCGAGGCCGGTTCCAGCACCGTCTTCGCTGGCGGGGATCCGGAATCAGGAACGCGAACTCATCGTCGATGCGTTGGCCCGCACCCGCGGCAAGATCTACGGCGTGGACGGCGCGGCCGCGTTGCTCGGCCCCAAGCCCACGACCCTGTCGTCGAAGGTGCACCGCATGGGTCTGAAGCAACGCGC
>CAZYJB010000895.1:0-2472 GCA_964647675.1 uncultured Verrucomicrobiota bacterium
AGATCCCGCAGGTCGGTTTCGTTGTGGTCGAAGACGATGTCGAGATCGGCGCCAACACCACCATCGACCGCGGCGCCCTCGGTGCCACGCTGATCGGACGCGGCACCAAAATCGACAACCTCGTCCAGATCGCTCACAACGTGGTCACCGGCGAACACTGCCTGGTCATCTCGCAGGTGGGCATCGCCGGCAGTACGCGCCTCGGCAGTTACGTGACCCTCGCCGGCCAGGTCGGCCTCGCCGGGCACCTCAAGATCGGCTCCCGCGTGACCGTCGGTGCCCAGTCAGGGGTGATGAACAACATTCCCGACGGCGAAAAGTGGCTCGGCGCACCCGCCGTCCACGAGCGCCAGGCCAAGCGCCAGTACATCGCCATCAGCCGCCTGCCGGACCTGGCGCGCGACGTGGATCGTTTGGAAAGCCGGCTCGCGGAACTCGAACGCCGGTTGGGCGCGTCGCCCGATCCCGCGGGGACCCCGGCGCCCCCGACGATGTGATGACATCCCACACGAATCGGGTGAATTGCTTCCATGCGTTACATCGAGCCCCACGCCCACATGGTCAGCCGCGTCACGGACGACTATGTCGCCATGGCCACGGCCGGCTGCGCCGCCATCTGCGAGCCCGCCTTCTGGGCGGGCTTCGACCGCAGTTCGCCCCTTGGATTTCGTGACTACTTCCGCCAGCTCACCGAGCACGAACCTGCGCGCGCCGCGCGCTACGGCCTCGCGCACTACTGCTGGCTCTGCATCAACCCCAAGGAGTCCGAGGACCTCAAGCTCGCCGAGGAGGTGCTCGCGCTCATTCCCGAGTTCCTCCAGCGCCCCAACGTCCTCGGCATTGGCGAGATCGGTCTGAACAAGAACTCGCGCAACGAACTCCGCGTGCTCGAACAGCACATCGATCTCGCGGCGCGCCACGACCAGCTCATCCTCGTCCACACGCCGCATCTCGAGGACAAACTGAAAGGCACGCGGCTCATCCTCGATGCCCTGCGCGCCGACCGCCGGATCCGGCCCGAACGCGTCATCATCGACCACGTCGAAGAGCACACCGCACGCCTGGTCCTCGATCGCGGACACTGGGCCGGCATGACGCTCTACCCGGTCAGCAAGTGCTCATCCGCGCGCGCCGTGGATATCCTCGACCAGTTCGGCGCCGACCGGCTCTGGATGAATTCCGCCTGCGACTGGGGCGAGAGTGTCCCGTTGGCCGTCCCTCACACCGCGCTCGAGATGCGGCGACGCAAATGGTCTGCGGACACCATCGACCGCGTGGTCTACCGGAACCCGATCGAGTTTCTCTCGCAGTCGCCTCGATTCCAAGCGCCCGGATAACTTACCACGAAGGAATGAAGAGCACGAAGGAGGGAGCCCGGGAAGGGTACAGATGCTGATGTCGCGGCAGCGAACTCACCAATCGGCTCTCCTCCCGCTTCTTCGTGTCCTTCGCGGTTCAACCCACCTTTCGGTCACTCGCTGGATGGGGAATTCGGGACCGACAAAACCATTGGCACGCCCCTGCGCGCGGCTACAGTCGCGCGGGTTTCCCTGCCGCCGAAGTTCCATCCGGGATCGTTCGTCGGCAGATCCCCATTGCCAAAGCCACTTCACCGACTCGCCATGCGTTTCCTTTCCCGCGCTCTCACCGGCCTCGCTCTCGCCTCGCTTGTCCCGGCCGCCTCCCATGCCCAGGTCCGGCACGGTCGCGAAGCCGCTCTTGAACAGCTCAAGCAAATGACCGTCGCCGACGGGCTCGAAGTATCGCTCTTCGCCAGCGAGCCCATGGTGCGCAACCCGGCCAACATCGACATCGATTCCCGGGGTCGCGTCTGGTCCACCGAAGGCGCCAATTACCGGTTGTGGCAGAAGTGGGGCAAGCTCGAGCCCAAGGGTGACCGCATCGTCATCCTCGAGGACACCGATGCGGACGGTGCCGCCGACCTGCAGAAGGTGTTCTACCAGGGCAATGACGTGAACACCGCGCTCGGCATCTGCGTGCTCGGCCCGACCGTCATCGTCTCCTGCTCGCCGAACATTCTTGTATTCGAGGACAAGAACGGGGACGACGTGGCGGACGCCCCCCCGCGCAAGCTGTTCACCGGTATCAAGGGCGTGGATCACGACCACGGCGTGCACGCCTTCGTGTTCGGACCCGACGGCAAGCTGTACTTCAACTTTGGCAACGAGGGCCAGCAGCTCCTCGATGCCAACGGACAGCCGGTGAAGGACCTCGCGGGCAATGTGGTCAAGGGCGACCGCAAACCCTACCAGCAGGGCATGGTGTTCCGCTGCAACCCGGACGGTTCGCAGCTCGAGACGCTCGGCTGGAACTTCCGCAACAACTACGAAACCGCCGTCGACTCCTTCGGCACCCTCTGGCAGTCGGACAACGACGACGACGGCAACAAGGGTGTCCGCATCAACTTCGTGATGGAGTTCGGTAACTACGGATTCCGCAGCGAGGTCACCG
>CAZYJB010000896.1:0-2469 GCA_964647675.1 uncultured Verrucomicrobiota bacterium
GCAACATGTGACGCTGGCCCACCCAGAGGAGGCGATCGGTGTCCAAGCCGATCTTGGTGGCCTGGGCCGCATCGCGTCGCAGGGTGAGTAGTCCCCGGCTCACGGTGAGGCCCGCCGGCAGCGTGTCGCCGGACTGCCGGTTGTAACCCTCGGCAAAACGGCTGGAGGCCGGAAGGGGGGCCGCGACGAGGATCGGGTCGATGAGCTGCGTGATGATCCAGACCCCGACATCGAGGGCGGGGCCGTGGACCTTTTCGTAGGTGGTGACGACGGTCATGCGCGGTTGGCCGGGTTCGAGACGCAGCACGCGCTCGCAGCGGATGCCGTAGTGCGCGTCGACCGCGGAGGTGAGGACAAGCGTATCGCGGCGGACGGTGGCGTCGACGGGCTGGGCGTCGAAGGCCACCGGGGGCGGCCAGTCGCGCGGCGTGATCTTGGGCCAGTCGGCCTGCGGCGCAGGCCACGACTTGTCGCCTCCGAAGTTGACCCAGTCCGCCGCCGCCGGGTCCGGCGCTTTCCCGCGCAAGGCAGGGTCGTCCCAGAACGGCCCGGGTTCACCCGGGAACCCGAAGTGCATGATGCGTCCGATGGCCGGGATGACCAGCGCCTCCACGTCGCCATTGCTGAGGAGCAGCGAACGCTCCCAGCCGTGGAACGTGCCGACCTTGATCTGGATCGCGGCAGGTTCCGCGGATGCGCTGCCGGCGCGCGTGGCTTCCCGCGCCGGCGCGCGAACCAGCTTCTCGGCGCCTTTCCCCTGCGCGTCGGAGGGCATCGCGATCACCAGCGCCATGGCGGCCAGGACGGGCCACCGCGACGGCGCCACGAGCTTCGCCAGCGACCTGCCAGGGCCTCCGGCCATCGAGGGGCGCGCGTGGATGGTTTGCGGGCGGCCATGGTCCTTCATGCGGTTCACGAAATAGCGGCAAGTCGCGCGCGGGAAAAGCCCGGTCATGTAGAATCCCGCGATTTGTCGCGGCGACCCGGTTCCGGGCGAGGGCGAGGCGCCTACGGATGCGGGTGAAAGCTCGCGAGCGGACAACGGTCACACAGCGGCGCCCGCGCGCGGCAGTAGGTCTTGGCGATCACGACCAGTTGCGCGTGGAAGTCCTGCCAGTAATCGAGCCGTTCCCCACCCGGCACATCGCCTTCGGACGCGGTGAGCAAGGACTGCAGGGTCGGGTACGACGCATCCGGCGTGCACCAGCCGTGACGGGAAAGGATCCGTCGCGTGTAGGCGTCGATGACGAAGATCGCGTGTCCACCGGCGTAGAGCAGGAGGCAATCAGCCGTCTCCGGGCCGAGGCCGTGGATGGCCAGCAGACGTTGACGGACGGAGGTCGTGCTTCCAGCAAACAGAAGGTCGAGGCGACCTTGGAACTCGTCGACCAGCACGGTCGTGAAGGCGCGAAGGCGGCGCGCCTTGACCGTCGGACATCCGGCGGGGCGGATAAGTTCCGTGAGGGTGCCGATCGGGACCTCGTGGAGGGCGGACGCTTCGAGGAGATCCTGTTCACGAAGCCGGGCGAGGGCGCGCTCCACCAAGGTCCAGGCTGTGTTCTGGGTCAGGATGGCGCCGACACAGACTTCGAAGGGCGAACCAGCTGGCCACCAGTTCTGGTGCCCGTGGCGGCGTCGGGCGGCGAGGTACACCTCGCGCCAGACCGGCGTGCGGGCCGTGGGTGGGGCGGCTTTCACAGGGGAGGCGCGGGGAGGTCGTGGATACGGTCCGCGTCGGGGGCATCGAGGCGCGTGACGCGGCCGCCGGGCCAGCGCACTTCGAGTTGCAACGGGCGCGCCGTGGGGCCGAGGCCGAAGTGAATCACCCCGGGGTCCTGGGACCGGAACCGGTTTCCCGTGATCCAGGGGCGTTGCTGGCGTCCCACCGTGTCGACCAGGGTTACCGTGGCGCCAACCGGCGATGGGCGGCCGGACTGTGGGACGAGACGTATGCCAATCCAATGGTTCCGGTGCGGCAGCCGGTTCTCGAAGAGGCGCACGGTCTGCCGCACGGCGGGCCAGATCTCAAAGGTGGTGGTCACCAAGTCCGGGTCGCCGTCGCCGTCGAAGTCCGCGGCCACGGTGTTGCGGCAATCCTCCTGCAACGCGACGCCGAGCAGATGTCCGACCTCGACAAACTCGCGTCCCTCCCGGTTGAGGAGCAGCCGGTTCTTGTCGTAGCCGCCATACGACCAGCCGAGCGCGCGCGTGCGCGCAAACTTTCCCGCAAAGTAGGCCTCGACCTCGGGGCGGGGTGTCGAGTCACCGGCGTAAATGTCGTGCGTCCAGAACTCGCTCTCGAAATCGCGCACCGACGCGCGCGTCTCGTGCCCGTTGACGATGTGGAGGTCCGGGAACCGATCGAG
The DNA here is from genome assembly GCA_964647675.1 of uncultured Verrucomicrobiota bacterium. Classification (GTDB taxonomy): domain Bacteria; phylum Verrucomicrobiota; class Verrucomicrobiia; order Limisphaerales; family CAIMTB01; genus CAIMTB01. The sequence goes on from CAZYJB010000896.1 coordinate 2,367, forward strand.
ATCCAGGTCCGCGTCCGCGACGCCCCATGCCCAGCCGGCCCGGGCCACCTGCCGGCTGACCGGACGCTCGCGGTAGCGGGCGCCCTCCTCGCGCATGAAGGCG
>CAZYJB010000897.1:0-2465 GCA_964647675.1 uncultured Verrucomicrobiota bacterium
AGCTCTATCACCGCGCCTGGGATCACCACGGCGATCTCGAGAAGGCGATGCCCAGCGCGGCGCAGGACGTGGATCGCGCGTCGGCCGCCCTGGTGCGGGACCTCAAACAGCGTGGCATGCTCGACGATACGCTCGTGCTGTGGGGCGGCGAATTCGGTCGCACGCCCATGGGACAGGGAAGCGGTCGCGACCATCATATTCTGGCGTTCTCGGTCTGGATGGCAGGCGGCGGGGTGAAACCCGGGACGACCTGGGGTGCGACCGACGAACTCGGGTACCGCGCGTCCGAGGACGTGGTGCACGTGCACGATCTCCACGCGACGCTGCTCCATTTGTGCGGCATCGATCACAAGCGGCTGACGTTCCGCAACCAGGGACGCGACTTCCGCCTCACCGATGTCCACGGCCGCGTGGTGACCGGGATCGTGGGTTAAAAAAAGAGCAGTGCCGCGATCCAGCCGGTCAGGGTGAGAAGCGCGTAGAACGCGGCGCAGGCGGAATCGAAGCGGGAAGACGAGACCGACGACCGCGGGAGCGCCGTGAGGAGTGCGGCGATCAGGGCGCCAGAGAGGAATCCGCCCGCGTGCGCCAGCACATCCGATCGGGCCGAAGTGCCGAGAAGGATGAAGAGCAGACCGCCGCCGAGCGCGCCGCGCGCGAGGGCGGCCCGGGCGACGGCACTGGTGCGGGCCTCGAGTCCCGTGGTGAGCGCCAGGAGTCCGAGGGCACCCATGACTACTCCCGAGGCTCCCACGCCCACGTAGGCGTGGTCCCGGATGCTCCAGGCAAAGAGGTTCCCGCCGATCCCGGCAAGGAGCGTGGCGAGCAGGGCGGTTCCCGCGCCCAACCGGCCCATGGCCAGTCCCAACAGCAGGAATCCCGCAGTCAGATTCGCGGCGAGATGCTCGGCCCCGTGGTGCAGGAAGGTCGCGGTCAACGGCCGCCACCAGTCGCCGGCGGCGGTCCGTGCGGTGTCGAAGGGGCCACTCGCGGCCAGCGCGCTGTCGGGCGCGGTGGAGGCGAGATGGACCAGCGCCATCAGCGCGCACCAGAGCAGCACGCCCCAGTGGAAGGTTGGAAACGCGGCGTCGGGGGCGTGGGTCTGCGAGTGGCGATCGCGGTTCTCCTGGTGGTAAAGGCGGAGGGTCCGCAGCGCACGTGGCGCATCGGAACTGTCGATCTCGAGCCACCAGCCCGCGCCTTCCTGCGGCGAATGAATCACGCAAGGCACCTCCTGGCTCGCGAGGGCGAGGCTCCAATCCATCGCCTGCCGTTCACCGCGGGTCGGGATGCGCAACGCAAGGGGAGCCCGGGGTTCGCCCGGCTCCTGGAAGACCGCCGTTTCCAATGCCGCGCACCCTTCACCCGAAACCGCGTCTTGTAAACCCGCCGCACGCACCTGATCCCCCGAAGCGAACGGTCCGGGTTCTGGATGAATGACGAGGTCACGACGGAAACGAAGGAGAGCAGGGGGGGTTGCGAGTTTCGTCCCCCTTCAATCGGGTTGCCGAGCTGGCGCCTTTCCCGCCAGCGTTTGCCCATGCTCCGCCCGCGCAAGAAGTACACGGTCCACGACCTGCAACAGCTCAAGGGCCGCCGTCTCCTGACGCACATCCACGTAAAGTCCCCCGAGGAGGCGGCCGCCGCGGAGCAGGCGGGGGTGGACCTGATGAGCTGCAGTTTCGATTCGCCGGAAGCGCAGGCGCGGCTGCCACTCCTCGCTGCGGCGGCACCCCACAGCTTTCTGTCCGCGGCCACGCCGCACGGTCTCGCCTCGCCTGAGGAGGCGATCCGGGTGGGCTTCCGCGCCTTGGAGCTCGGTGCGAGTTCCGTCTACTGCTCGGCCAGCCCGTTCATCATCGAAGCGATGGCGCGCGAGGGATTGCCGGTGGTGGGGCACCTGGGACTCGTACCGCGGCACGTCACCTGGACCGGCTACCGCGCCATCGGGAAAACAGAGTCCGAGGCGCGGCAGTTGTACGACCGGATGAAGGAGCTGGAACGGGCCGGCGCTTACGCTGCGGAACTGGAGTGCGTGCCGCATCAGTTCGCACGGTTCCTCTCCTCGCGCACCCGCCTGCTTCTCATGTCGCTCGGGTCCGGCCCCGGCTGCGACACGCAGTTCCTGTTCTCAGACGATATTCTCGGCGATTACGACGAGCGCTTGCCGCGGCACGCGAAGGCGTACCGGAACTTTCTCGAGGAAAACCGCCGTCTGCAGCGCGAACGCGTGGCCGCGTTTGGCGAGTACATTGCCGATGTGCGCGAGGGCCGCTTCCCTGAACGTGCGCATCTCATTGAGATGGACGAGGCGGTGCTGCGTCGTGTCGTCGAAGGCCTCGACGCCTGAAGAGGCGAGCCGCTGATTGCTTCCGCGTGCGGGTCCGGCACAGTCCCAGCCCCGTTTTCATGCTGACCTATCTGCGCAAGCATCTGCCGGACCGGAATCTGTGGATGATCTACCG
>CAZYJB010000898.1:0-2465 GCA_964647675.1 uncultured Verrucomicrobiota bacterium
CCCCGCGCACGCCAAAATCGCTGGGCGTGCGCACCAGCCCCTCGCCGAAATGCTGCGCCCACACGCGATTCACCAGCACGCGCGCGGTCAGGGGATTGCGCGGATCCGCCAGCGCTCGCGCGAGTTCGAGGCGGCCGCTGCCGGAGCCGAAAGGGTGCCGCTGCGCTCCCGGGGCCACCACGGCGAGGAACTGCCGCGGCACCGCATCGCCGCGCTTCAACGGATCTCCGCGCCGGAAGACCACCGGCTCGGTTTGCACCGCGCGATCGCGCAGCACGATGGCATGCTGGGGCGCCGCAGCATTCGTCAGCACCCATTGCTCGAGCTCCATCTGGAGCTTCGCCAGCGCGACGCGATTCGGATCGTCGAAGTACAAATGGACGTCGAGATCGACGATCGACCCGCGCGGCACGAGCACCGGCGCATCCGCGCCGTACAACACGTTCCGCAGGGCGGCGTCCGCTTCCGTGGATTCGACCGCACCGACGCCGGCCCCGCCTGTCGTCGCCACCACCCCCTTCGTGGCCGCGTCGGCCCGCGACTGTTTCGTGCGATCGTACACGGTACGGAAGAGATCGCCGTACCGCTCCGCGACCTCCTGCATGCTGCGAGGCGCCGGCTGATGAACCGCGCGCACCGCTGGATGCACTTCACTGGCCGACGAAGCGCCCAGCCGGGCGGAAACCTCCGCGGCCTTCGCTTTGAAGCTCCCGGCTTCCAGGGCGGCGAAGGTATGCCACGGCGCGAACACGGGATCCTTCGCCTCCCGCGCGCGTGACAGATAGCGATCCCATTGCCGGACCTGGTACGGATTGATGTCCTCGGGCTGCGGCCGCACGTTCGCGTCGCTGGGCAGCCGTGCGACCTCGAGGACGGCGACGAGATAGTCCTTCACGCGCTCGCGATGGCGATCCGCCACTTGTTCGCAAGCCTCACGAAACTTGCGTTCCAAGGTCTGCACGCGCTCGCGGGTGCCGGAGAGAAACGCCGAGCGCGGCGCGCCGCCGGCATCGTCACCACCTTCCACCGCCACCAGACGCTCTTCGGATCCCTCGAACACACCGTAGAGCGAGTAGTAATCGCGCGTGGGAATGGGATCGAACTTGTGATCGTGACAGCGCGCGCAGCTGACGGTCAGGCCCTGGACCCCGCGCATCACGACGTCGATGCGATCGTCGATGATGTCCGGCGCCAGGTCGAGAAACCGGCGTCCCAGCGTCAGGAACCCCATCGCCGCGATGTCGGGACCAAACACCGGCGTCGGCCAGGTCATCGTGGCCACCGCGGAAGTCCCCGGTGGCGCGTCCGTGCCCGGCGCCGCGGCAATCACCTGATCCGCCGCGATCTGGAGCGTGAGAAACCGGTCGTAAGGCAGATCCGAGTTGAACGCGCGGATCACCCAGTCGCGATAGCCGTGCGGATGCACGAAGCGGCTTTCCTCGTAGTAATAGACGTAACCCTTCGTGTCTGCGTAACGCGCCACGTCGAGCCAGTGACGCCCCCAGCGTTCGCCGTACCGCGGGGACGCCAGCAACCGGTCGACCTGACGCGCCACGGCATCGGACGACTCATCGCGCTCGAACGCCTCCACCTCCCCGGGCTCCGGCGGCAGGCCCCACAGGTCGAAGCTCAGTCGACGCAGCAACGTTCGGCGATCGGCCCGTGCCGCGGGTCGCAGGCCCTGCGCTTCCAGGCGTTCGAGAACAAAGGCGTCGATGGGCGTCTGGACCCACGCGGTGTTTTCGACCTCCGGGACCCCGGGCTTCTCCGGCGGCTGGAAGGCCCAATGCCGCGCCGCCATCTCGGCGGGAGTTTCCCGGACCTCCTTGGCCGCCGCGGTCCGCGGATCCGGCGCGCCCTCGCGGATCCACTGTTCGAAGTCGGCCACGACCACGGTGTCGAGGGCCTGCTTCGGCGGCATCGCCAGGTCCGGGTCGGTGCGCCGGATGGCGCGCATCAGCAGACTCTGCCCCGGATCATGCGGCACCACTGCTGCGCGTCCGGAGTCACCGCCGCGCCGCAACCCGTCGCGCGTCTCCATCGCGAGGCCGCCCTTCACCGCGCCTTTCCGGCCATCGTGACACTCGTAGCATCGATCGACGAGCACGGGCCGGATCCGGTTCTCGAAGAACTCCACCTCGGCCGACGTCGGCTCCGAGGCCCGCGCGTCAACAGTCACCAACAGGACCAGGATCAGGCTGAGAACAGTGCCAACGAACCTCCTCACCGCCGCCCGCCGCGCCGGCCCGTCAGTGCCGCGGAAGCCGGCGCAAACGATGACGGGTGGTTTCAGCAGGGGCATCACCCCCGGAGGTTATCGTTCGTCGCGGGGGAAGGAATCCCGTTCTTCTCCGCCTGATGGACCATCCGCAGATGACGCAGATTCTCGCAGATGAGGAACCGAATCATGATCCACGTCCCTCCGCGACATCGGCGGATCATTTCCGTCTCGATTGATGGTCCCC
>CAZYJB010000899.1:0-2464 GCA_964647675.1 uncultured Verrucomicrobiota bacterium
GCGGCGGGATGGGCGCGGGGTCGAGCACCCACGAATAGGGCACGAGCCGCAGCACGCGCTTGAGGAACCCTTCCCCCAGTTCCTGCCGCCAGAACTCGCGGAGGTGGCGGTTCCAAAGCAGCGCGAAGAGCAGCTTCTCTTCGAACAACGGCTTGGGCGGTGGCGTGAGCCGCACCTGCTTCGTGCGCGCGGCTTCGAAGAGCGGACCAGCGGCCGGGACGTTCGCCAGATCGAAGAGTTCGAAGAAGCGATAGACCGCATCCCCCGGGTTCCAGCCTGTGAAGGTCGCATCCCGAACGGCGAAGCGGTCGGACCCGAGGCGCCCGGCGATCCATTGCATTTCGGGCCGATAGGTGCGGGATTCCTCCGAGACCATCAGGTGCACGCGCGCGGCGTCGCCGAAGATTCCTGAAAACCCCTCGAGCATCGCCTCGGCCGACCCCAACCAGCGCTCCGATGAGGCGGATCCGGACGCCTCATAGGCCTCGTACAGCCACGCAGTAAGGCCGATGCCGCCGGGAACCGAATCCAGCTCGGTCAAACGCAGGCCCGCGTCGCAGAGCAAGAGATCGGGACGGATGACGCGCGGAACCTCGTTCTTGAACGCCGCATCGCGCTGCAGTTCGAGAAGGTCTGCCGGCTTTCCTTGATCGAGCCATTGCGCGATCCAGGCGGGTGCCTTGCCCTCGAGGCTGCGGCGATAAAGCCGCTGGCTGGCGCGGTAGAACTGGAGAAAGACCCGCCCTGCCTCTTCGATCTCGGAGGCCAACGGCGCGGCGAGCTCGAGTGGGGCGGTCGCGAGCCGCCAGTCGAGGTTCTCGAAGAGCCCCGCCGCGGGCACCAGCGATCGCACGGCACGCGCGCGGTCGGGTCCGGCGGAAGTCATGGAAGCAGCAGGGGAAACCTCGTGGGCTGGGGTGACGGCCACGCGCGAGGGTAAGTCGGGAGTCCGCCGCGGGCAAAGCGGGAAGGGTTCCCCAGTTCCTCATGCTGTGAACGACCGAGGAGTGGGGTGAACCACGAAGTGGAGGGAGGAAAACGGATTCACCAGTCAACGTCCAAGACGTCGACACTCATGGCTGTCAGAAGCCATCTCCTTCGTGACTTCGTGGTTCGTCATTGGGGGACTTGGCTCCTGGGGTGAGCCGAGGCGCCCTTGGCGGCCGGCCCGATGAAATCAAACGAAACCTTGACCGATCCGCCTGGTGTGTACTATGCATCACAAGGTAGCTGGCCTGGCATGGTTCCGCCCTGGCTCGCCCTGGGTACGATGAGCATTCATGAGATCACCTTTCTCGCGGCGGCCGCTCTGGTCGTGCTCGGACTCGTCTTATCCCCGTGGCCCAAGCACCGGACGTCGCCCGAGGTCCCTCGTGTCCTGTGGACCAGGCTTCTCCGCATGCTAGGTCCTGCTTCGCGGGGTCGTCTGCTGGTGGCGGCATTGCCGGGCATCCTGGCGGCGTTGGCTTTTCATGGGCTCGCAGTCCATGTGCGCCTGGTGCTTGGTCGCTGGCCGAACTTCGGAGAGAGCGTGCCGGGATGGGCGGGTGTGCATCTGCAGCTAGTCTGGGTTTTGATGGGCTCGCTCTGGTTCGTGTTCGTGGCGTCGCCGCTGCTCGTGGTGCTCGCCTTGGCTTGGCCGCGCGCGCGTCCCTGGGTGGCGTCGTTCCTGGTGCTTGGGGCGTCCATTGGATTGGCGTACGCCTCGATGTTTCTGGCGCCTGGTCCGTTCCAGAATTGGTTTTTCGACTGAGGCCGTGCCATGGGCGATTTCTTCGACAATTGGACGGTGCAGGTGCGCAAAGGGCTCATCGAGTTGTGCGTGCTCAACGCGCTCGCGGAGCGCGAGCGCTACGGCTACGAGCTGGTGAAGACCCTGGTGGACCTGCCCGGACTGGGAATCACCGAAGGCACGCTCTATCCGCTCCTTTCGCGGTTGCGCCTGCAGGGCATCGTCTCCACCCGCTTGGAGGAGTCGCCCGAGGGACCGGTGCGCAAGTACTACACGCTGACCGAAGAGGGGCGTGCGTTGCGCATGCAGATGCTCGAGTACCTGGATGAACTCAATCGCGGCGCAGGCATGTTGCGTCGCCGCGGAGGTGAACGATGAACACATGGACAACGGCGGCTCGGCGTACGCTGGAAGTAGAACTGGAACGCGTGCGCCGGCTGGCGATCGAATCCGGCGCCGACCCCGACGAGGTGCTGGACGACGTGCGGCGGCACGTGGACGAAGAGGCGCGCGCGTCGGGGCTGGGGGTGGTGACGGAGGACGACGTGCGACGACTCATGGCCCGGGTGAGTCCGGTGTGGGCGGTACCGGAGTCGCCCAACCTGATAGCCGCGGGGGCGTCGCCGGGTCGGAAGCCAAACCCCACCTCGGGCCGGACGCTGGGTCTGGGCGGGTGTGTGCTGGCCTTCTTCGGCGTGATGCTGCCGGCGATCACCGTGATCGTGGAGGCGT
>CAZYJB010000900.1:0-2460 GCA_964647675.1 uncultured Verrucomicrobiota bacterium
GCGCCCTTGACGGGCACGAGCACCACGTGATCGACGCAGGCCAGCGCGGCGAGGCTGCGGATGCGCAGCTTTTCGCTGAAATAGGGCCGGCCGGGCCCCTTGTCGACGAACTGGTCTGCGGTCAGTGACACCACCAGCGCGTCGCCCAGCGAACGCGCCTCTTCGAGGTGCAGGATGTGGCCGGGATGGATCAGATCGAAGATGCCGTGCGACTGCACGAGCCGCACGCCCGCGCGCCGCCGTTCCGTGAAGAACGCCGCGGCCTCCGCGAACGGCACGACCTTGGGCTCGACCGCCGCGGCGGCTGGCTGGGCTGGGGCATCCATCCGTCGGCTCACTCGAACTGGAACTCGATCGCGATCGGGCTTCGGTGTCCGGGTCGCAGGTCAGCGCGAGGCGTACCCGTAGGCGCCGGCGCTGCGCGCGATCTTCATGAACTTCATGTTGTAATGTTCCGCGGCATCAATGTCCGGGAACTGTCCGCCCTCCAACACGCGCCGCAGGTGGGCCACCTCGGCGCGGATGGAACTGACCGGCTGGTACGCGAGATCGCGCAGGAGCTTGGCGGAGGAAATGTGGTAGTCGCGCTTGTCGAGGGTGTCGGTGACCTTGATCTCGACGTTGAGGTCCTTCAGCTCGCCCTGGATGACGCGGGCGATCTCGATGACCTTCAGGTTCTCGAAACCGAAGTTGAAGGTGCGCCCGTTGATCTTCGCGGCCGGCGTCTTCACGAGCAGGCCGTAGAGGTTGATCATGTCGGTGATGCCGACATTGGGGCGCCGCTGCTCGCCGCCGTGCACCGTGATCACTCGCTTGCGCAGGGCGTCCGCGGTGAGCTTGTTCACGGTCAAATCGAAACGCTGGCGTGGCGAGTAGCCGCAGACCGTCGCGGGCCGCACGTTCACGGTGCAGAAATCCGGCGAGGAGGCCGCGGTGACCAGCCATTCGGAGAGCGCCTTGTACTTCGAGTAGTAGGTGAGTGGCTCGGGCTCCAGGGCCTCCGTGACGTCCGGAACGTCCTTGATGCCGAACACGCTGCTCGAGGACGCGTTGATGAAGCGCTTCACCCCCGCCTCGCGTGCGAGGGCGAGCAGGAGTCCCACCGCGTCGAAATTGACCTGGCGCGTCAGCACTTCGTCGAGGTCGCCGGTGGGGTCATTGGAGATGGCCGCCAGATGGATCACCTGGTCCACGCCCTGGACCGCGCGACGCACGGTGTCGGGATCACGCAGGTCGCCCTCGACGAGTTCGAACCGGGACTTCCATTGCGCGAAGGCCGGATCGGCCTCGAGCGCGGTGAGTCCGGCGCGGGTGTAGAGCATGAGGTCGAGCACGCGCACGCGGTGCCCGAGTCCGAGGAGGTGTGGGGTCAGGCGGCTGCCCACGTAGCCGAAGCCGCCCGTCACGAGGATGGTCTGGGGTTGTTCGCTCACGGTTTGTGAAGGTAGTCGAAAGGTTGCTGACGCAGCGCGTCGAGATGGCGCTTGAGCCAGGTGATGGTCTCGTCGACGCCTTGCTCGAACGGGACGGCGTCCGTCCATCCCAGGGTCTGCCGCGCGCGCGTGCTGTCGAGCAGGTAGGCCGCGTCCTTGCCGGGACGGTCGCCCACGACGTCGACGACGTCCTCGAACCGCGCGCCGAGCCTGCGGCACACGGTCTCGACCACCTGCCGGATCGAGTGCGTCACGCGCGTGGAGAGGTGGTACACACTTCCGATCTCGCCGCTGCGCGCAACGCGCAGGGTGCCTTCAGAGACGTCGCGGATGTGGATGAACGAGCGGACCGAGTGTCCGCCGCCGTGGAGCTGGAGTTTGCGTCCGACGAGGATGAAGAGGCCCGTGCGCGGCACGATGCGGTAGAGCTGCTGGCCCGGCCCGAAGACATTGGCAGCGCGCGTGAAGACGACCGGGAAGCGGTAATTCTTCACGAAGGTCATCAGGTGCAGGTCGCAAGCCGCGCGCGACGCCGCATAGGGCGTGCTCGGGTTGTAGGGCGCGTCCTCGGTGACATTGCCCGAACACGAGCCGTACACCTCCGGGGTCGAGACGTGCACGTAGCGCTTGATGAAGTCGAACTTTCGCAATCCTTCGTGCAGGCGCACGTTGGCCACGACGTTCGTCTGATACCAGTGCTCCGGATGCAGCCAGCTCTCCGCCACCATGCTCTGGGCGGCGAAGTTCACCACGTAATCCGGGCGGAAGTCGCCCACGGTCGCGAGGAGGCGCGCGGTGTCGTGGTTGAGATCGAGCTGTTCGAACCGGTACCGCGCGAGCTTGGGGGACGCGGGGTCCCAGCGGTAGGGCAGAAAGGCGGGATGGGCTTCGGCCGACCGACTGGCGCCGATCACGGTGGCGCCCTGGTCGAGCGCGTAGTCGACGAAGCTCGCACCGGAGAACGAGTTGCTTCCGATAACCAGGATTTTTTCCGACATAAGGTGTTTGCCGCCCGACTGTTGGCGTC
>CAZYJB010000901.1:0-2453 GCA_964647675.1 uncultured Verrucomicrobiota bacterium
GACTTCCTCGCGGGGAACCGCTGGCCGGTGGTGTTCTACTCCGGAGCCGAGATGCAGATCCGGGGCGGGCGCGGTGTGTTCGGTCGTGCCCATGAAGCGGCGTTGGCGGGCATGGATCGCGCCGGAGTGTTCACGGCCTACCAACTGGGCGAGTGGGGCTATTACTTCCACAACCTTTCGCACAAGGAGTCGTGGTGGCGCGACGTGTACGGCGCGGACTACGACGAGTTCAAGCATCTGAAAAAGCCGGCCGGCCTCGCCGGCTACGATGTTCAGCCCGCAGACAAACGCGAGTGCTACGAGGTGGTGAAGGACTACTTCCTCAGCCGCAGTCGAGATCTGCTCGGACGTGTGATGAGCGTGACCGGCCATTCCCACTATGAAGCCTACGCGGCGGAATGGGGTGCACGCTGCGTGGGCCTCGAGCTGGGGGAGAACATTGCCTTCACGCAGTCGAAGCTCGCCTTCGCGCGCGGTTCGGCACGTCAGTGGGGCAGGCCGTGGTCGGTGCAGGTGAGCCCGTGGTTCGGTCCGGCCTGCACCACCAGCGGCGAACTCCGCAAGGAGGGCGGCATCGTGCGCGGGCTCGAGGCCGGGCATTCGCTCAGCTTCTACGAGCGGATGTGGCTTCATTCGTGGTTCGCCGGGGCGGCCATGGTCACGCCGGAGAACAGCATCGCGATCTTCTTCGAGAAGCCCGAGGCGCCCTGGACCCTGACTGCGCACGGGCGGAAGGCGTCGGAGGTGTATCAGTTCATGACGCGTCAGAACCGCGGCGTGCCCTACGCTCCGGTGGCCGTCGTGCTCGATCGGTATGCGGGATACAACGGCTACATGGATAAGCCGTGGGGCATCCTCACCCCAACCGCCGGTGACCGTGAGGCACGCGACCTGTTCGACCACCAGCTCTTTCCCGGCAGCGACCACATCCACACCCGGCCCGATCCCGTGAATCCCGAGGCAAGCTACCTGCGCCCCACACCTTACGGCGAACTGTTCGACGTCCTCCTCACCAGCGCGCCACCCGAGGTGTTGCCCGCGTATCCGGCGATCCTGCTGGTGGGCGACATCGACTTCGACCTCGCGTTCCTGTCCGAACTCGAGAAGTCCCTGCGCCGCGGCTCACGCGTGCTGATGTCGGCCCGGCACCGCGAGGTGCTCGGCCCCCAGTTCGAGCGAGTCACATCGCAGGGCGCGGTGGAGGTCCTGCACCCCTGGACGCACCCGGCCACGGGCCGCACCGCGGCCATCAGCAACGAACGCCTCGGCCGTCTCGTCGCCGAGCTGTCCCCGGTGAACGTGGACGGCGAGGCGGTGCAGTATGCCATCAATCGCACTCGCACCGGTTGGGTGGTCGAGCTGATCCACAACCGAGGCGTGATCAAACGCGGCGATCAGCCCGTGAAGATCGACGCGTCGGCAACCACACGCGTGACGCTGACGCCGCGCACGGAGGTCACGGCGGCCCGTTCGTGGCGCTCCGGGGTCGCGCATCCGCGACCGGAGACGGTGACCGTGGAGCTCGGGCCCGGCGCAGTGGAGTTCGTCGAGTTCGAGGAAACCCGCCGGTGAGTTCGTCCGGCGGCCCATCGCAGGGATTGAACGCCCGGCCTGCTTCCGGGTTAGCTGGGCGCGACAACATGGTGAACAAAGCCGACGTTCTCCAGGCCATCCTCGACAAGCTCACCGCGGGCGCCGCGCTCTACCTGCGTGCCGCCCGCGCCGCGCAGTTCGAGGCCACCGACGAACAGAGCAAGGCCGAGAACAAATACGACACACGCGGTCTCGAGGCGTCCTACCTCGCGCGCGGCCAATCCCGTCAGGCGGCCGAGACCGAGCAGGCGCTGGACGAGTTCCGCAAACTGAGCGGACGCGCCTTCGCAGTTGGCACGCCCATCGATCTCGGCGCGCTGGTGGAACTCAAGGGCGGCCGCGATCGCATGCTGCTCTTCGTTGGACCCAGCATGGGCGGCACCGAAGTCGTCGTGGACGCCGAGGAGATCACCGTCGTCACGCCGCAGTCGCCGCTGGGACAGCAGCTCGTGGGCGCGAAGGCGGGCGCCAAGGTGAAGCTGCCTTCGGGCGAGGAACGCAAAATCGGCGCCGTGGCCTAGAAGGAACAATTCTTCGGATCACAGGTCCGGTCGGCGGGGCGCCACGACCTGGTGGCGCCGCGAGGACGGGAAGCACGTCGTTTTCGCCGTACCCATGCGGCTCGGCGGGACGCCTCACCCTACCCGCGCCTCCGTTCGCCCGCGCCCTTCAGCGCGAACTCCAGTCTGGTGGATCACGAGTTCCGTCCCGTGACTCGGCGTCCCGAGAGGACACCAACCCGTCCCTTTCCCGATCCCCTTCCACCGCCCATCACTTCTGGTCGGGGCTTCCGCTCCGACTCGCCGGACGGAGCCGGCGAGCCACCGACATGAAGGGCGGGCGCCTCAAAGACGAGGCGC